>DATMWS010000120.1:0-21862 GCA_035562135.1 Thiobacillus sp.
CCCATCGCGCCCTGCCCAAGCGGGGCGATGACTTCATAACGACCGATTTTTGTCTGATTGGGCATGCGGGGCGCGGGGCAGGCAGCTTGCTTTGGGGCGATTCCAGGTGAGAGAATCCTCGGAAAGAAAGTATAACAAACACCCAGAGACTACCGCTTTGTCAAACAACACCCCAAATACCCCGCTTTTTCTCGAGATCGCCGCCAGGACCGACCCCGGCGTGCTGCGAACCCTGAACGAGGACAGTATTGCCACGGTCAACGAACTGGGGCTATTGGTCCTGTCAGATGGCATGGGGGGCTACCAATCCGGCAATGTGGCCAGCAACATTACCACCCAGGTCATCGTAGAAGGGCTGACCCAAGCCTTGAAAGACAAGCTCAATCGCAACAGCACAGTTGCTGCCATGATAGAAAATGTCGTCAAAAGGGCCAATCGCGCGATTTATCTTGAAGGCGAACGTCGCGCACAGCGTGTGCACGGCGGCCAGGGACAAGCCATGGGTTCAACCCTGGCGCTTCTGTTGTTCCAAGACAATCATGTCACGATGGCGCATGTCGGCGATTCCCGCATCTATCGCCTGCGCGAGAAGCATCTGGAATTGATGACGCATGATCATTCCTTGTTGCAGGAGCAGATCGACCAGGGAATCCTCAGCGCGGAGGCCGCAGCCACCTCTCACAACCGTCACCTCGTGACGCGTGGACTAGGCCTGCAGGCTGAAGTGGAGGTGACGCTGAACGAGTGCGAGGCATTGTCGGGCGATATCTATCTGCTTTGTTCGGACGGCCTGAACGACATGGTCGACAACGCGGATATCGAACTGGTGCTCAATTCGCTTCAGGCCAATTTACCCCTTGCCGCCAGCCAGCTGGTTATGATCGCCAACGACAATGGCGGCGAAGACAATATTTCCGTCATTCTGGCAAAAACCGGGACACAACCCACACCTATCGCGAGGAAGAATGGTTTCTTCGCCTGGTTATTCGGGCGGTAAAACACGCATGGCAAAACTAATCGTCAGTCAAAACGGCGAGGTCACCGACAACCGGTTCCTCAACGAGTCCAGTTTCACCATCGGCAGCCTGGCCGACAGTGACCTATGCCTGGCCGTCGATGGCGTCAGCCGGTCGCATGCCCGCATCACCTCGATCGGCAACGATGACATCCTGGAAGATCTGGATAGCACCAATGGCACCTTGGTCAATGGTCAACCCATTACCCGGCACATCCTGCAAAACGACGATGTCATCGAAATTGCAGACATCCAGATTCGTTACCGTAACTATAAGGCTATCGATGGCCCCAGTTTCGACAGAACGATGATCATTCAGGCGTCAGACCAGGAACGCAGTGCACCCGCCCAACCGGTTGGCGCCTATGCACTGGCTACGGCCAAGAAGGAACACCGCTTTAAGAAGCGGGGCGCTCGTCTGGGGTTGATCCGGGTGTTCAATGGCACTCACCCCAGCAAGGAAATCGAGTTGACCGAGGTACTGCATACCTTCGGCATACCCGGTAAACAAGTTGCGGTAATCAATTCCCGTCCACAGGGCTATTTCATCACCCATGTCGAAGGAAAAAAGCCGGCACGGCTAAATGGCAAATCAATCGGCCATGAGCCCGTACCACTGTCACCCAACGATACGATCGAGGTGGGTGACGAGAAACTGCTGTTTCTACTCAAGTAAGATCACATCCCCACCTGTTTGCTGGATATATAGCCAGGCACTGCAGCACGCCGCATGCAGCTGACCACCCAAAAAAAAGGGGCGCTCTGCAGAGCGCCCCAGCTTCCTTCGGAGAAAGGATGGTTGGTTTAGAGGCTGTAGGCCCGTTCGCCGTGAGCGGCGGTGTCCAGACCTTCGCGTTCCTGTTCTTCCGGCACGCGCAGCCCCATGGTCAGATCGATCAGCTTGTAGAGCACGAAGCTCACCACGCCCGACCACACGATCACGGTGCCCACACCCCACAGCTGGCTGATGATCTGGCCGCTGGCGTTGAACTCGGCCACCGCACCGGCAGCGTAGTCGTACACACCCGTGCCGCCCAGAGCCGGGTTGGCGACGATGCCGGTGCCGATGGCGCCGACGATACCGCCGATGCCGTGCACGCCGAACACATCGAGCGAGTCGTCATAACCCAGCGCCTTCTTCAGGCCGGTGACGCCCCACAGACAGGCCATGCCCGCCACCGCGCCGAGGACGATTGCCGCCATCGGGCCGGAGAACCCGGCAGCCGGGGTGACCGCCACCAGACCGGCCACTGCGCCGGAGGTGACACCCAGCATGGACGGCTTGCCGCGGATCATCCACTCGGTGAACATCCAGGCCAGGGCTGCGGCAGCCGTCGCCAGCACGGTGTTGACCATCGCCAGCACGGCGGTACCGTTCGCTTCCAGGTTGGAACCGGCGTTGAAGCCGAACCAGCCCACCCACAGCAGACAGGCGCCGATCATGGTCGAGGTCAGGTTATGTGGCGCCATCGCTTCCTTGCCGTAGCCGATGCGCTTGCCGATCACCAGTGCGCCCACCAGAGCCGCCATGGCCGCGTTGATGTGCACCACGGTGCCGCCGGCGAAGTCGAGCGCGCCCTTGGCGAACAGCATGCCGGCCGGTGCGTCGTAAGCCGACGGGCCGCCCCAGTACCACACCATGTGCGCCATCGGCAGATAGGCGAAGGTGAACCACAGCGCCGAGAACACCAGCAGCGACGAGAACTTGATGCGCTCGGCGAAGCTGCCGACGATCAGCGTGGTGGTGATGGCCGCAAAAGTCAGCTGGAACACCATGAACACCATCTCGGGAATGACCACGCCCTTGGAGAAGGTTTCCACCGTGACGCTGGTGTCGACCCCGGCGAGGAACATCTTGGAGAGGCCGCCGATGTAGCTGTTCAAGCCGCCGCCATCGGTGAACGCCAGACTGTAGCCGTAGATCACCCACAGGATGGAGATCAGGCAGAACACGGCAAACACCTGGGTCAGCACCGACAGCGTGTTCTTGGCGCGCACCAGGCCGCCGTAGAACAGCGCCAGACCGGGGATGGTCATCAGGATCACCAGCAGCGTGGAAACCATCATCCAGGTGGTATCCCCCTTATCCGGCACCGGCGCTGCGGCTTCTTCAGCCGGCGCGGCTTCGGCCGGCGCTGCTTCAGCGGGTGCAGCCGCTTCGGCAACCGGGGCCGCTTCGACCGCAACCGCTTCCGCCATGGGCGCGGCGACCGGATCTTCAGCCAGAACCAGACTGGGAGACAGCAGGGCAAACATCAGGCCCAACGAAGCAAATAGCTTTTTCATGTTCATGCTCCTCACAGGGCGTCGGGGCCGGATTCGCCCGTGCGGATGCGCACGACCTGTTCCAGGCTGGTGACAAAAATCTTGCCGTCGCCGATCTTGCCGGTGTTGGCCGCCTTCTCGATCGCCTCGATCACGCGCTCCAGCAACTCGGCCTTGATAGCCACTTCAATCTTCACTTTGGGCAGAAAATCGACCACGTATTCCGCGCCGCGATACAGCTCGGTGTGGCCTTTCTGCCGCCCAAACCCCTTCACTTCCGTGACCGTCAAGCCGGTGACGCCGATGGCGGATAACGCCTCGCGCACTTCGTCCAGCTTGAACGGCTTGATGATTGCCGTTACGAATTTCATGTCGTCTCCCAAATTAAGGCAAGGGGAAAATGGAGCAGGCGCTTGCACCGCTCCGATTAGTCAGCTAATTAAAAAGCCTTGGAAATCCACACGGTGGTCGTGTCTTTGCCAAGAAACTCACCATTGGCATCAGTCCAGACAGCACTATCGGCATCGGTGTCGGTGTACATCACGCCAACGGTTACGCCAGAAGTGACTTTACTCAGCTTGCCCATGTCATAGGCCAAGCTGACCTTCCAGTCGTCGTAGTCCTGCGCACCATTGTTTTCAAAACTGAACGTGCCCCAGTGCGCACCGGCGGTCAGGCCGGTTTCGCCGATGGGCATGCTCGCGGAAATATCCAGATAGCCGGAACCATCAGAATTGGCAAAGCCGAAAGTCTCGTCGCTGATGCTGTAGGAATATTTGGCAGTGAACCACTTCCAACCCAAGGCGGCATAAATCTCGGTGGTGTCGGCATCAACTGCCCCCGCTTTCTTTCCCGGGTAAAAGTACTGGATCGCGCCCACGTCATAGGTGAAATCAGTCTTGCCGATGCCGCCGCGGAAACCGCCGTACACGTCGATCTCCACGTTGCCAGAATCGTAACCCTGATAGTCTTCAATCCAGCCTACGTTGGAACCCCAAGTGCCCAGGTAAAAACCGCTGCTGTGCGTATAGTCAAGACCGCCCTGCACGGCAGCGTCACCGCCGGTTTGGGAGATGCCACGGAAAACGTAGTTGCTGAACATCCCAACATTGGCGCTCAAGCTGTGCGGCGATTTTTCTTCGGCCGCCATAGCAAAAGTGGAAACGCCCACCAGACCGGTCAGAACCAAAGCGTGTACAAGTTTATTCATGAGTTTCTCCGAAAATGAAGTCGCGCAAAATCGCACCCACCGTTCAGCACAAGCCGTGCCAGATAATTTTTCGTTAAAGAACAATTGGTTAAATTATTCCCTCGCCTCATTCGAGAATAGACTGCACTCTCTTGGTGCGCCATGAAAACGTCATGCACCCTCTTTGTGCTGCGCGCCGCAGCGTGGTGCTTGCTACACTCGCTTCATTAATTGGAGGTCGCCATGAACCCAAATCCGAAATTCCCCAACCCCGCTTTCCTCAGCGATCTGGTCAGCAAGCTGGGTGAGGCGTTGAAGCAGTCGCCCGCGAAAGACATCGAACAGAATCTCAAAGCCGGGGTGACCTCGATGCTCGGCAAGCTGGATATGGTAAGCCGCGAGGAATTCGACGTGCAGACCGAGGTGCTGGCGCGCACCCGGGAAAAACTCGCGCAGCTTGAAGCACGCCTGGCCGAGCTGGAAAAGCAGCAAATCGAAGACTGATCAGATGGCCATCGCCGTCGTCAAAAGCCGGGCGTTGAACGGCATGGATGCGCCCGAGGTGGTGGTCGAGGCGCATCTCGCCAACGGGTTGCCGGCGTTCACGCTGGTCGGCCTGCCGGAAACCGAAGTGAAGGAAGCACGCGACCGCGTGCGTGCGGCGATCCAGAATGCGCGCTTCGAGTTCCCGGCGCGTCGCATCACGGTCAACCTCGCCCCGGCCGACCTGCCCAAGGAATCCGGGCGATTCGATCTGCCAATTGCCTTGGCGATCCTCGCTGCCTCCGGGCAGATTCCCGCCGACAAGTTCAAGCAGGCTGAATTCGCCGGCGAGCTGGCGCTGACCGGCGAACTGCGCCCGGTGCGCGGCGCGCTGGCGATGGCGCTGGCCACCCGCAGCGCCGGCCGACTGCTGGTATTGCCCGCCGCCTCGGCGGGCGAAGCCGCACTGGCCAGCGGGGTCGACACACTCGGCGCAACCAGCCTGCTGGAGGTGTGCGCGTGGCTGGCCGGGAAAGGTACGCTCGTCGAACCGGTTTCGGACAACGCCTGCGCCGCACCGGACTATCCCGATTTTGCCGACGTCAAGGGCCAGGCCGCCACCAAGCGCGCGCTCGAAGTCGCTGCCGCCGGCGGCCATTCTGTTTTAATGGCGGGCCCGCCCGGCACCGGCAAGTCGATGCTCGCCGCGCGCTTTCCCGGCGTCCTGCCGGCGATGAGCGAGGACGAATCGCTGGAAGCCGCCGCGGTGCAATCGCTCAACGGCGGCTTCCGGCTGGAACACTGGCGGCGGCGTCCGTTCCGTGCGCCGCACCACACCGCGTCCGCGGTGGCGCTGGTGGGTGGCGGCGGCAATCCACGCCCGGGCGAAATTTCGCTGGCGCATCACGGCGTGCTGTTTCTCGACGAGCTGCCGGAGTTTTCGCGGCAGGTGCTGGAAGTGCTGCGCGAGCCGTTGGAGACCGGCCGCATCACGATTTCGCGCGCGGCCCGGCAGGCCGATTTCCCCGCACGCTTTCAACTGGTGGCGGCGATGAACCCCTGCCCCTGCGGTTACCTCGGCCACCCCACCCAGGCGTGCCGCGATACGCCCGACCAGATCGCGCGCTATCGCGGACGCATTTCCGGGCCGCTACTCGACCGCATCGACATCCAGATCAGCGTGCCGGCGCTGACGCAGGACGAGCTGATGCAGGCCGGCGCAGGCGAAGCCAGTACCGCCATCCGCGGTCGCGTGCAGGCAGCGCGCGACCGACAGATGGCACGCCAAGGCAAACCCAATGCCGCGCTCGGCACGCAGGAAATCGACCAGCACTGTACGCTGGACGCGGCCGGCGAAGCCCTGCTGAAGCAGGCGATTGTCCGATTGAATCTGTCGGCGCGCGCCTATCACCGCGTGCTTAAGCTGGCGCGCAGCGTGGCCGATCTCGCTGGCAGCGACGCCATTACGTCCGCACATCTCGCCGAGGCGATTCAATACCGCAGGGGCGCCGCATGAATAAAAAAATCTCACCACAGGGGCACAGAGGCGCAGAGAAAAGACACGTTGAGTGCGGTTCGCTACGCGACTACCCAAGCCGGCGCAACCCAGGAATTGAATGGGTTTCTCTGTGCCTTTGTGCCTCTGTGGTTCAAGCATTTCCCCCAGCATGAGCGATCCGTACGAATCCTGGCAGGAAGAAAAACGCTCGGCCTGGCTCTATCGCGTGGTGGCCGACTGCGAACGCGGCACCCCGCGCGCGGCGCTGTTCGACGAACTGGCGCAGGCGGCCGACGAGCAGGCTGAAATCTGGTTGAACGCCATCACCCAAAGCGGCGGCCAACAACCGGCCGCCTTCCGGCCCGACCTGCGCACCCGCGTCGTCGCCCGGCTCACCCGCGCCTTCAAGCCGCGCGCCATGCGCGGCGTGCTGGCGGCGATGAAGGTGCGCGGTATGGTGCTCTATTCGCATCAGCCGCCGCACCCCATGCCGCTCAGGCGCGACGACATCGGCAAGCGCCACCAGAGCGGCGGTGCCGGCAATGCACTGCGCGCCGGTGTGTTCGGCGTCAACGACGGCCTGGTGTCGAATGCCGCGCTGATTTACGGCATCGCCGGCGCGGCGCAGGAGCCGTCGGTCATCGTGTTGACTGGCGTCGCCGGCCTGCTGGCGGGCGCATTCTCGATGGCCGCGGGTGAATATGTGTCGGTGCGCTCACAGCGCGAAATGTTCGAATACCAGATCGGCCTCGAACGCGACGAACTGGAAACCTATCCGGAAGAAGAGGCCGCCGAACTGGCGCTGATCTACACCGCCAAGGGCATGAATCCCGCCGAGGCGCGACGCGTGGCCGACACCCTGATGCAGGATCCGGAGCGCGCACTGGACACGCTGGCGCGCGAGGAACTCGGCCTCAACCCCGACGAACTCGGTTCGCCCTGGGTGGCGGCAGGCTCGTCGTTCGCCGCCTTCACCACCGGCGCGATGCTGCCCTTGCTGCCCTTTCTCTTTGGCAGCGGCAGCGAGGCGCTGATCGAATCCGTTGCGCTGACCGCACTCGGGTTGTTCGCCGTCGGCGCCAGCATGAGCCTGTTCACCGGCCGCCACGCCCTGCTGAGCGGCTTGCGCATGCTCGGCATCGGCGGCGCGGCGGGCCTGGCGACGTACTTCATCGGCGCCTGGCTAGGGGTGACGCTGGGCTGAGTTTTAAAGCTTTTTTTATCCGCGAAGGACGCGAAGAAAACCTTTAAGTTGGCTTCTGTGGATTGGAGGAATCTTTCCCTTCCTGATTTCTTCTTCGCGTCCTTCGCGGACAAAAAAATCAGGTCTGTTCCCACGGCAAGCCGTCAAACCGCCAGCCGTTCTTCGTGCTGCGATGGTGTGTCTCATCCATTTCGCCCTCGAATCCATGCAGCACGTTGTAAACCTCGGGGAAGCCGTATTTCTCAAGGTAACGCCCGGCTTCGACCGAGCGCCGTCCTGAGCGGCAGATCAGCACCACCGGCCGGTTGACCGATGCTGCCTTGCGCGAATGGCCGAGAAAATCGGGGTTGACATCCCAGTCGGGGCCGTCCTGCCAGGCTATGTGAATCGCCCCTGCGGGATGACCGACGAACAGGTATTCGATTTCCGAGCGGCAGTCTATGAACACCGCTTCGGGGTGCGACTGGAGAAAAGCGTGGGCTTCGGCAGGTTCGAGATGTTTCATGGCAGGCACCGGGCAGACTCGATACCTGCACCATAGCACTGCAGGATGGGGGCATGCCAACCGAATATAATGTGCAATTGTCCAGTCGATTCCCTGCCATGTCCCGCACTGCCCTGCTGCATTCCCTGCTCACCCAGCGCATCCTGATTCTCGACGGCGCGATGGGGACGATGATCCAGTCCTACCAGCTCGGTGAGGCGGATTATCGCGGCGAACGCTTCGCCGACTTTGCGCACGACCTGAAGGGCAACAATGACCTGTTGTGTCTGACTGCGCCTGCCATCATCAAGGAAATCCACGCCAAGTATCTGGCCGCCGGCGCTGATATTCTGGAGACCAACAGCTTCAACGCCACCTCGATTTCCATGGCGGACTACCACATGGAACACCTGGTGCCGGAGCTCAACTTCGCCGCCGCCCGACTGGCGCGCGAAGCCGCCGACGAGGCAACCGCACAGAATCCGGACAAGCCGCGCTTCGTCGCCGGCGTGCTGGGACCGACCTCGCGCACCGCCACCATCTCGCCGGATGTCAATGACCCGGGTTACCGCAACGTCACCTTCGACCAGCTGCGGCTGGCCTACCTGGAAGCGATCGACGGCCTGGTGAAGGGCGGCGCCGACATCCTGATGGTCGAGACGGTTTTCGACACGCTCAACGCCAAGGCCGCGCTGTTTGCGATCGAGGAATACTTCGAGGCCAACAAGCTGCGGCTGCCGGTGATGATTTCCGGCACCATCACCGACGCCTCCGGCCGCACCCTGTCGGGCCAGACCGGCGAGGCGTTCTGGAATTCGGTGCGCCACGCCCGGCCTTTATCCATCGGGCTGAACTGCGCGCTCGGCCCCGATCTCTTGCGCCAGTACGTCGAGGAACTGTCGAACAAGGCCGACGTGTTCGTCTCGGCCCACCCCAACGCCGGCCTGCCGAATGCCTTCGGCGAATACGACATGGGCGGCGACGAGATGGCGACCCACATCGGCGAATGGGCGCGCGCGGGGCTCCTTAATATTGTCGGCGGCTGCTGCGGGACCACGCCGATTCACATCGCAGCCATCGCCAGGGCCATCGAGGGCGTCGCGCCGCGCATTCCACCCAAGCTGGAACCGGCGATGCGCCTGGCCGGCCTCGAACCCTTCAACGTCGGCAAGGACTCGCTCTTCGTCAACGTCGGCGAGCGCACCAACGTCACCGGCTCCAAGGCCTTCGCCCGCCTGATTCTCAACGGCGAATACGACAAGGCGCTCGACGTGGCGCGCCAGCAGGTGGAAAACGGCGCCCAGATCATCGACATCAACATGGACGAGGGCATGCTCGACGCCGAGGCGGCGATGGTGCGCTTCCTGCTTCTGATCGCCTCGGAACCCGACATCGCGCGGGTGCCGATCATGATCGACTCGTCGAAGTGGAGCGTGATCGAAGCCGGACTGAAATGCGTCCAGGGCAAGGGCATCGTCAACTCGATCTCGATGAAGGAGGGTGAGGCGGAATTCATCGAGCGCGCCAAGCTGTGCCTGCGCTACGGCGCCGCGGTGATCGTGATGGCCTTCGACGAAACCGGCCAGGCCGACACCTACGCGCGCAAGACCGAAATCTGCGCGCGGGCCTACAAGCTCCTGACCGAAACGGTCGGCTTCCCGGCCGAGGACATCATCTTCGACCCCAACATCTTCGCGGTCGCCACCGGCATCGAGGAACACGCCAACTACGCGGTCGACTTCATCGAGGCCACCCGCTGGATCCGCCAGAACCTGCCGCACGCGCACATCTCGGGCGGCGTGTCGAACGTGAGCTTCTCGTTCCGCGGCAACGACGCCGTGCGCGAGGCGATCCACACCGCCTTCCTCTATCACGCGATCCAGGCCGGGATGGACATGGGCATCGTCAACGCCGGCCAGCTCGGCGTGTACGAAGCCCTCAATCCTGAACTGAGAGAGCGCGTCGAGGACGTGCTCTTGAACCGCCGCGCAGATTCGACCGAGCGGCTGGTGAGCTTTGCCGAGAACGTGAAAGGCGGCGCCAAGGAACGCGTCGAGGACCTGGCCTGGCGCAGTCTGCCGGTGAACGAGCGGCTGAGTTATGCGCTGGTGCAGGGCATCACCCAGTACATCGTCGAGGACACCGAGGAGGCGCGCCTCGCCGCCGTGCGTCCGCTGCACGTGATCGAAGGCCCGCTGATGGCGGGGATGAACGTGGTCGGCGACCTGTTCGGCGCCGGCAAAATGTTCCTGCCGCAGGTAGTGAAATCCGCCCGTGTAATGAAGCAGTCGGTGGCACACCTCATTCCCTATATCGAGGCCGACAAGCGGGCCGGCGATGCGCAGAGCGCGGGCAAGATCATCTTGGCCACGGTGAAGGGCGACGTCCACGACATCGGCAAGAATATCGTCGGCGTGGTGCTCGGCTGCAACGGCTACGACATCGTCGATCTGGGCGTGATGGTGCCGGCGCAGAAGATTCTCGATGCGGCGCGCGAGCACAAGGCCGACATCATCGGACTGTCCGGCCTCATCACGCCGTCGCTGGAGGAAATGGCGCATGTTGCCAAGGAAATGCAGCGCCAGGGTTTCACTATCCCGCTGCTGATCGGCGGCGCGACCACCTCGCTGGCGCATACCGCGGTGAAGATCGAACCGAATTATCAACACGCGGTGGTGTACGTGAAGGACGCCTCGCGCGCGGTCGGCGTGTGCACCCAGCTGCTGTCGAACGATCTGCGCGACGCCTTTGCCGCCGAGATCAAGGCGGACTATGCCATCACGCGCGAACGCCATCTCAAGCACAAGTCCGACACCGTCCGGCTGAAGCTCGCCGAAGCACGCGCCAACAAGTTCAAAATCGACTGGGCCAACACCACGCCGCCGGTGCCTAAACAGCCCGGCGTCCACGTGCTGAAAGCCTACGACATCGCCAAGCTGGCAGAAGTCATCGACTGGACACCGTTCTTCGCGTCGTGGGAGCTGCATGGCAAGTTCCCGAAAATCCTCGATGACGAGGTGGTCGGCATTGAAGCGAAGAAGCTCTACAACGATGCCCAGGCGATGCTGCAGAAGATGATTGCGGAGAACTGGGTGGAGGCGCGCGCGGTGTTCGGCCTGTTCCCGGCCAACACGGTGAATGACGACGACATCGAGGTGTATGCCGACGAATCGCGCGAGAAGGTGCTGATGACCTGGCACAACCTGCGCCAGCAGATGAAAAAGCCGGAGGGCCGTGCCAACCTGTGCATCGCCGACTTCGTCGCGCCCAAGGCCAGCGGGCTCAAGGATTACCTCGGCGCCTTCGTCGTCACCACCGGCATCGGCGAGGACGAGCGCGCCAAGGCCTTCGAGGCCGCCCACGACGACTATTCCGCCATCCTGTTCAAGTCGCTGTGCGACCGTTTGGCCGAGGCCTTTGCCGAGCACCTGCACCTGCGCGTGCGCCGCGAGTTCTGGGGCTACGCCGGTGAGGAAGCGCTCGCCAATGACGAGCTGATCGCGGAAAAATACCAGGGCATCCGCCCGGCCCCCGGCTACCCCGCCTGCCCCGAGCACAGCGAAAAAGCGCCGCTGTTCACCGTGCTCGACGCCACGGCACAAATCGGCGTGAAGCTGACCGAGAACTTCGCCATGTGGCCGGGTGCCGCGGTGTCGGGCTTCTACCTGTCGCATCCCGACAGCCAGTATTTCGCGGTGGCGAAGATCGAACGCGACCAGGTCGAAGACTACGCCCGTCGCAAGGGCTGGACGATGCAGGAGGCGGAACGCTGGCTGGCGCCGAACCTGGCCTACCAGGTTTAAAGTCGCGCGCTCCCGTGAAGATGCGCACTATCAATCAGTATCAGTTTTTATCAAATTGATAATTGCCGGCGTATCAATTACTATCAATCATCATCAATTTGATAGTGATCCATGAAAATTCCGCTATCTCCACCGTCAATCGATGAGTTGATGAGGGCAGTAACCCCCGAGATGTTGTCCCGGTTTCCCCTGCTTAACCTCGGCCCCTTGGCGAACGGGCAATACCTGCACTGGGACGAACTGCGGCACCGCTCGCCGCCCGAAGGGCTCAATCACAAAACCTGGTGGTTAGCATTACGCATGGCGCGCAGCGGCAGCGCTCAGGAGCTACCTTTTCAGGACAAACACGGCAAACCGTTCAACTACAGTTTGCCCGAACCCTTGTTAAAAAACCTGCACGAGATTGACCGGGGTGCGGGACTGATACCTAGTGGAAGCGATAACGCCGCGCTGCGTGCCGAGCAAGGACGCTATCTGATGGGTAGCCTGATCGAAGAAGCAATCACCTCCAGTCAACTCGAGGGCGCATCCACCGAGCGCAGGGTCGCTGAAACCATGCTCCGCGAAGGACGCAAACCTCGCACCCTCAGCGAACGGATGATTTTCAACAACTTCGAGGCGATGCGGACGATTCGCACACTATGTGACGACAAGCTGGAACCGGCACATGTCATCGAATTACAGCGTGTTCTAACCCAAGACACACTGGAATATCCGGAAGATTGTGGTCATTTACGCACACGTGACGATATCGAAGTCGTCGCGCCGAACGACGAGAGACTGGTGCTGCACCGCCCACCGCTGGCGCGCGAGATCCCTGAGCGCCTGAAAAAGATTTGTGAATTTGCCAATGCGCCGGTTTCGGAGGGCAGCTTCATCCATCCCGTCGTGCGCGCCATCCTGCTGCATTTCATGATCGGTTACGACCACCCCTTCGCCGACGGCAACGGCAGAACGGCACGCACCCTGTTTTACTGGTATATGGCCCGACAAGGCTACTGGCTGACAGAGTACCTATCGATTTCGCGCATCCTTAGAAAAGCGCCCGCGCAGTACGCGCGCGCATATTTACTCACAGAGACCGATGCAGGCGATACCACCTATTTCTTGCTGTATCAAACCCGCGTCATCCTGGACGGTCTTGCTGCACTCTACGATTACCTTGAGCAAAAGCAGCGCGAGCAAACCCGATTAAGCGCGCAACTTAGAAACTTGCATACTCGCGACAAGCAATTGAATCACCGGCAGACCGCGTTGCTCTCACACGCGCTGAAGCGCCCTGACGAATACTTCACGATCGAGAGCCACCAGCGTTCGCATCAGGTCGCCTACGCTACCGCCCGTGGTGATTTGCTCGCGCTTGCCGCCCAGGGCTTGCTGGTCGAAACCCTACATGGCGGCCGCAAGCGGGTGTTCTATCCTGCCCCGGATTTACGCGAACGTTTGGGAAACAGCACGACTCACCAAGCCTGATTCAACATTTTCTCCAACCAGAACAGCCCGATCACGGTTTTGGTTTCGCAGATCCGGCCGCTGCGCAGCCAGTCCATCGCCTCGCCGAACGGCACCCGCAGGATTTCCAGGAATTCGTCGTGGTCGCGGCCGTGGTTGCCCGGTGCCAGCCCGCGCGCCAGATAGAACGCCAGCCGCTCGTCAGAATAGCCGATGCAGGGATAAATGGTGGTGACCTCGCGCCACTCGCTGGCGGTGTAGCCGGTTTCCTCTTCCAGTTCCCGCTTGGCGCAGGTGAGGTCGTCCTCGCCGGGATCGATCTTGCCCGCCGGCAGTTCGATGAAGTCGCGGTGCAGTGGATAGCGGTGCTGGCGTTCCAGCAGCAGGTCGCCGTTGTCGAACACCGGGATGACAACGACGGCGCCGGGATGGACGATGTACTCGCGCGTCGATTCGCGTCCATCGGGCAGGCGCACGCGGTCACATTTGACGTGCATCAGCCGCCCTTTGAAGACGGTTTCGCTGGCAAGCTCGGTTTCGGTGAGGTCCGGAGTGTCGTTTTTCATGGCCGACATGATAACGAACGCGGGCAAAAAAAAGCCGGGTTCTTGCGAACCCGGCGGAACGGAGGAGACAACCCCTCTTGCGGAGAACTTCCTGCTTGCAGCGCAAACAGCAAGCATTTGCATCCTACGAAGGGGATCAAATTTTGGCCATACAACTTTAGTTGTAGACGCACCCTAACTTACTGATAAACAAGTTAATTATTTTCAGGAACAGGGGTAAAAACCAGGCCAAACTGATTGCTTTCTGATTTCACCCCGGATTTCAGACCCTGCTTGAGCCGGCCCAGACAGGCCGCGGCGTCTTAAAAAGCCCTGATCTTTTCACGCAGGGCGGAATACTGACGCCGGCTCACCATCAGCCGCTCGTCCAGCCCATCCAGCCGCAGAAAATGGCCGTCATCATCGCCTGGTAATTTGCCGATTTCGCGGATGCGGGCGCTGGCGACCAGGCAGTTGCGGTGGATGCGCAGGAAGGCGTCTTCAAATTCGCTTTCCAGCCGGGCGAGCGATTCCTCGATGAGGTATTCGCGCGCGGCAGTACGCACGGTGACGTATTTAAGCTCCGCCTTGAGATAGAGAATGTCCGCCACCGGGATCAGCACGATGCGGCCTTTTTCGTTGACCGACAGGTGCGTGCGCGCCTTGGGATGCGCCTCACGCAGATGATCGAGCGCAGTCGCATTCAGGCGGTGCGCCCGCGACAGGGCGCGCACCAGGCGGTCGGCGCGCACCGGCTTCAGCAGATAGTCGACCGCGTTGAGATCAAACGCCTGACAGGCGTAAGCATCGTAGGCGGTGCTGAAGATGATGGCAGGGGGAGCCGACAAGCGGTTGAGGTGGACGGCGCATTCCAGGCCGTCCATTCCGGGCATGCGGATGTCGAGCAGCACCGCATCGACCGGCTGCTGCTGCACCTGGTTCAGCGCATCCAGTCCGTTGTCGGCTTCGCCAACGATGTCGACCTGCAGCTGGCCGGCGCAATCCGCCAGCACGTCGCGCAGTCGGTGGCGTGCGGGCGCCTCGTCATCGACGATGAGGACGCGCAGGGGCGGTTTGGGTGCGTTCACGGGTATAAGGGATGACGATGTGCACCTGATAAACGGCACCCAGCGGTTCCAACTTGAGCTGGGCGTCAAGATCGAAGTGCAGCAGCAGGCGCTCGCGGATATTGGCCAGTGCGATGCGGTTGCCCTTGTGGTGGCTGGCATCGGTGGCGATCGGATTGCGCACCACGATGTGCACCTTGTCGGCGCTGCGATATATGTTGAGGCTGATTTCACCGCCCTCGGGCTGCGGTTCGATGCCGTGGTAGACCGCGTTTTCCACCAGCGGCTGGATCACCAGCGGCGGGATCAACGCGTCGGCCGGCATCTTGTTGATGTGCCAGGCCACCTGCAGGCGGTCGCCCAGACGCAACTGCTCCAGTTCCAGATAGGCGCGGGTGAGCGCGACTTCGTCTTCCAGCGGGGCCATCTGGCTGGCGTTGCCCATCAATGCGCGGAACAGGTCGGCCATGTTTTCCAGCGCACGCTCGGCGCGGCGCGGGTCGCTGCGCACCAGCGACAGCACGGCGTTCAGGCTGTTGAACAGAAAATGCGGACGAATGCGCGCCTGCAGGGCCTGCAGGCGCGCCTCGGTGATGGCGGGCGACAGCGCGCGGGCGCGCAGGTTGAAATAGGCCAGCAGACCCGCGCCGATCAGCAGCGCGAACAGCGCCACGGCAAGCAGCGGAACCGGCTGTGAACCGGCCAGCAGAGGGTTCAGCCACAGCGTCGCCAGCAGCGGCACCGCCGCGCCCAGTGCCAGCGTCAATCCCACGCCCAGCCGATAGGGCTGGCTGCGCAGCCAGCCCCCCGCCGCACACAGGGCCAGCAGGGTCAGCAGCAGGGCCGGCTGCGCCAGCGCCGACAGCGCGATGAACTCCGCCTGGAACGCCTGCGCATCCGCCACCCGCGCCACCACCCCGGCAACCAGCGCCGCTTCCACCGTCAGCGCAATGCGCAGGTTGACCCCCAGGTGACAGAAGTTCGGTAATTCGACCTGCCGGTTGTTATGATTCTTTCTTTTCATTCCCCGTTCTTGCCCCATGAGCACGTCATCGACGCCGCCAAGCAACTCGCCGGCCGCCTGGTCGGGCCGCTTTTCCGAACCGGTTTCCGAAATCGTCAAACGCTACACCGCGTCGATATCCTTTGATTATCGGCTGGCCGAGTTCGATATTCAGGGTTCGCTGGCGCACGCCGCCATGTTGCACCACGTCGGCGTGCTGTCCAAGGATGACCTCGCCGCGATTCAGCGCGGCATGGCCGAACTGCTGGCCGAGATTCGCGCCGGCCGGTTCGCCTGGTCACTGGACAAGGAAGACGTCCACCTCAATATCGAAGCGGCCCTCACCACCCTCATCGGCGACGCCGGCAAGCGCCTGCATACCGGGCGTTCGCGCAACGACCAGGTGGCGACCGATATCCGTCTGTACCTGCGCGACGCGATCGACCGCATTTTGGCGGGGATCAAGGCCTGCCAGACCTCGCTGGTCGATCTGGCCGAGCAGCACACCGACACCGTGATGCCGGGCTTCACCCACCTGCAGGTGGCGCAGCCGGTGACCTTCGGCCACCACCTGCTGGCCTATTTCGAAATGCTGGCACGCGACGCCGAGCGCATGATTGACTGCCGCCGCCGCGTCAATCGCCTGCCGCTGGGCGCCGCCGCGCTGGCCGGCACCAGCTATCCGATCGACCGCCAGTTTGTCGCCGACCAGCTCGGCTTCGAGGGGGTGTGCGAGAACTCGCTCGACGCCGTCTCCGACCGCGACTTCGCCATCGAATTTGCCGCCGCCGCCGCGCTGGTGATGACGCACCTGTCGCGCCTGTCGGAAGAGCTGATCCTGTGGATGAGCCCGCGCTTCGGCTTCATCGACCTGGCCGACCGCTTCTGCACCGGATCTTCCATCATGCCGCAGAAAAAAAACCCCGACGTGCCCGAACTGGTGCGCGGCAAGACCGGGCGGGTGAATGGCCATCTGGTGGCCCTGCTCACCCTGATGAAAGGCCAGCCGCTCGCCTACAACAAGGACAACCAGGAAGACAAGGAACCGCTGTTCGACACCGTCGACACCCTGACCGATACGCTGACGATCTACGCCGATATGCTCACCGGCATCACCGTCAAACCCGACGCCATGCGCGCCGCGGTCATGCAGGGCTTCGCCACCGCCACCGATCTAGCCGACTATCTGGTGAAAAAGGGCATGCCCTTCCGCGATGCACATGAAGTCGTGGCGCGCGCGGTGCGTGCGGCCGACACCAGCGGACGCGACCTCGCCGAACTGCCGCTGGCCGAATTGCAGGCGTTCAGCCCGATCATCGCGGACGATGTCTACGCCGTGCTGACGCTGGAAGGTTCGCTCGCCGCCCGCGATCATCTGGGCGGCACTGCGCCGGCGCAGGTTCGCGCGGCGATTGCGCGCGCGCGCCAGCGAATTTAAGCAGGGGGTTCAAGCCGCACCGGCGGCGGCGCATGCTCACGGCAGATCCGCCGCACCTCGGGGCTGCTGAGCTTTTCCTGCATCAGCCCGCAAAAATAGCTGCGCGGGCCCAGCCGCTGGTTGTGGCGGCAGGTCGCGCACACGCCAAAGGTGCGTTTGCCGCTTTGCGCCTGCACCTGGGCCAGCACCTGCCGCAACACCACCATCGCCGAACTCACCCGCGCCGGGCTGGCAGTCTGCACGATATCGCGCCAGGCACTGCCGGCGCTCAGCGTCTTCAGCAAGTTGGTGCCGCCTTCGGTCAGGATCAGCCGCACCACCCGGCCATCGCGGGGGTCGGCGTAACGCGAGATCAATCGGCGGCGCGCCAGCACCAGCACCGTCTGCGACACCGTGCCCTTGGTCAGGCCGAGGTATTCGGTCAGCGACTGCGGGGTATTGCTGAAGCGGTTGGCCTGGTTCAGATAGAACAGCACCTGCAGGTGCACCGGCTGCAGGCCCTGCGCCGCCCCCGCCTGCCGCAAGTCGGCCCGGGTCAGCAGCGACAGCCGCTCGACCAGGTCGAACAGGGTGAGCGCCTGGCTTTTCAAATGTTTTTAGAAGCGGACCATGACGCCGCCTTGCGCGGCAATCAGCGCGGCCAGCTTGTCGTAGAGCGGCTCGCCGCTCTTGGTGTCGAACCAGCCGGCATCCAGCGGCTTGAAGTGGAAGCCGCCCGAGCGTGCAGCGACCCAGATTTCGCGCGCAACCCCGTGGCGATTGATGATGATCTTGCTGCCGTCATCGAACTCGACCTCGATAATGCCATCGGCCGGCGTCTCAAAATCCAGGTCGGCATCTTCCAGCACCTGTTCGATGCGGGCCAGCGTGGTGCCGGCTGCCTGGTTGAATTCGGCCTCGCTTGATTCGCTTCTTGTCATGATGTCCCGTGCTAACATTTCGCGCATGAAACTGCGCACCTTATATATAGTGTCCCTGTTGCTGTGCGGGCTCGGTCTGACGGCCTGCGGCTCCAAGGGTGACCTGTATCTTCCCGAAAATCCCCCCGCACCGCAACGGACTTCCAATTGAATACCCTGCATCGACTCGACGGCCGCCTCCATCTCGAAGGCGTGGCGCTGGACACGCTTGCCGAACGTTTCGGCACGCCGCTGTATGTCTATTCCCGGCGGGCGCTTGAATCTGCCTACCAGGCCTACGTCCAGGCGTTTGCCGACACCCCCCACCTCATCTGCTACGCGGTCAAGGCCAACTCAAGCCTGGCGATCCTGAATTTATTTGCCCGCCTGGGTGCAGGCTTCGACATCGTCTCCGGCGGCGAGCTGGCCCGCGTGCTGGCCGCCGGCGGCGACCCCGGCAAGGTCGTGTTCTCCGGCGTCGGCAAGACCGCGGACGAGATGCGCGCCGCGCTCGACGCCGGCATTCTCTGCTTCAACGTCGAGTCGGCCAGCGAACTGCACCGGCTGAACCGCGTGGCGGGCGAGCTGGGCAAAGTCGCACCGGTGTCGTTTCGCGTCAACCCCGACGTCGATCCCAAGACGCATCCGTATATCTCCACCGGGCTCAAGGAAAACAAGTTCGGCGTGCCGATTGCCGATGCGCCCGCGCTGTACCGTCTGGCCGCCAGCCTGCCCAATCTGAAAATCACCGGCATCGATTGCCACATCGGCTCGCAGCTGACCGACCTGTCGCCGCTGGCCGACGCCGCCGACCGCGTGCTGGCGCTGGTCGATTCGCTCGCAGCCGAAGGCATCGTGCTGCATCACATCGACCTCGGTGGCGGGGTCGGCATCCGCTACCGCGACGAGACGCCGCCCGACCTCGCCGCCTATGGCCGTGCGCTGGCGGCGCGCTTTGCCGGCCGCCGCGAGAAACTGCTGCTGGAACCGGGGCGCTCGCTGGTCGGCAACGCAGGCCTGCTGCTCACCCGGGTCGAGTACCTGAAGCCGGGCGAAGACAAAAACTTCGCCATCGTCGACGCGGCGATGAACGATCTGATGCGTCCCGCGCTATACGAGGCGTATCACGAAATCGTCGCTGTCAGCGAACGTCCAACCCCGGCCAAGCGCTACGACATCGTTGGCCCGATCTGCGAGACCGGCGACTTTCTTGGCTTTGCGCGTGATCTGGCAATCGAGGAAGGCGACCTGCTGGCCCTGCTTTCGGCGGGCGCCTACGGCATGAGCATGGCATCGAACTACAATTCGCGCCCGCGGGCGGCCGAAGTGCTGATCGACAGGAATGAAATTCACCTCATCCGGGAACGTGAAACTCAAAACAGCCTGATGGCTGGAGAATGGCTTCTGGATTGACTTTCAGATTGGCAGAGCAAGCGCAACTTTCCTGGCTTTTTAGTATCGGATCAATACATTTTGCTTGGCTGCGACATTTTTCATCGAATTATTCTCGCAAGAGTTGACTATTCATTGTGCCCCCGGAAAAAGCAACTAGAATGAGGCTCACCAAGCGGAGCCTCGGTATCACCCGTGTTTAGCGGGTTTCGGGCAAGCCGGTCGCCTGTCGGTACCACGCTTTGGAAGTGCAAATTCTGACTGCACGTGGCTTCAAGCTGTAGTGATAAGTGAGTGTGTTCAACTTCTAAGGAGTGCTAAATGGCAACAGTAAAGAAATCCGCCGCCAAACCGGTGGCCAAAAAGACGGCAGCCAAACCCGCTGCTAAATCCACCATCAAGATGGCAGTAGCCAAGCCCGTAGCCAAGAAGAAAGCGGCTCCGGCTAAAAAGGCCGTCGCCGCCAAAAAACCGGTAGCCAAAAAGGCCGCCGCCAAGCCCGTAGCCAAGAAGAAAGCGGCTCCGGCTAAAAAGGCCGTCGCCGCCAAAAAGCCGGTAGCCAAAAAGGCCGCTGCAAAACCGGTCGCCAGAAAAGCGGCGCCGGCTAAAAAGGCAGTCGCCGCCAAAAAACCGGCAGCCAAGCCCGTAGCTAAAAAGGCCGCTGCCAAGCCGGCTGCAAAACCGGCAGCCAAGAAAGCCGCTCCGGCAAAGCCGGCAGTCGCCGCCAAAAAGCCGGTAGTCAAAAAGGCTGCGCCCAAGCCCGCTCCGGCCAAGCCGGCCGCACCGGCAGCCGCGCCTTCCCCCGCACCGGCAGTTTCGGTCATCAAGCCTTTCGGGCTCTAACAGGTCGGGCACTGCCCAATCTGAAACGGGGGCTTGTCCCCCGTTTTTTTATCGTGGCCGGGGGATTAGCCCCCGTTTTTATTGCGCACTTCCGGCGCCGTGCGCGCCTACTTTTCCGACCTGATAGCTGGCCGGCATGAAACGGCTGCGGGCAGCCTGCAATAACGTCACCCCCCACGGCAGGCGCATGACCAGCAGCAGGGTAAGTACCGCCCCATAGACCAGCGGTTCCGTCAGGTCTTTCTTCACCAGCCACAGGTAGTGGATCACCCCCAGCAGGGCAATCAGATAAATCAGTCGATGCAGTTGCTGCCAGCGTCGCCCGAGGCGACGCATCATGGCGTGGGTCGAGGTCGCGGCGAGCGGGATGAGCAGCAGGAAGGCCGTGAAGCCGATGGTGATGAAGGGTCGTTTGATGATGTCTTTGGCGATGGCCGCCGGATCGAAGAACTGATCCAGCCAGATATACGTGACGAAATGCAGGCCGGCGTAGAAGAAGGTGAACAGCCCCAGCATGCGCCGGTAACGGATGAGGTCGGCGCGTCCGGTCAGCCGCCGCAGCGGGGTGACCGACAGCGTGACCATCAGTCCGACCAGCGTCCAGGTGCCGGTCGAACGCGTGATGAACTCGATCGGATTCGCCCCCAGCCCGCCGCTTCCACCGAGAACAATCAGCCGCACCAGCGGCAGCAGGCAAACCAGCGCAATCCAGGCCTTGGGCTGGCGCAGGAGGATGGGCATCAGAAGAACCTTTTCAGGTCCATGCCGCGATACAACTCGGCAACCTGGGCGCCGTAACCATTGAACATGAGCGTGTCGCGCTTGAAAAATTCGCCGATGCGGCGCTCCTTCGCCTGGCTCCAGCGCGGATGATCGACCTGCGGATTGACGTTGGAATAGAAGCCATATTCCTTCGGCGCAGCCGCCATCCAGGCGGTGAGTGGCGGTTTCTCGACGAAGCGGATTTTGACAATCGACTTGGCGCTCTTGAACCCATACTTCCACGGCACCACCAGACGGATCGGCGCGCCGTTCTGGTTGGGCAGCACTTCGCCATAGAGACCCACCGCCAGCAGCGTCAGCGGATGCATCGCCTCGTCCAGCCGCAGGCCTTCGACATACGGCCAGTCGAGCACGCGCGAACGCTGCCCCGGCATCTGTTTGGGATCCTCCAGCGTCACGAACTCGACGTATTTGGCATTGCCGGTGGGCGCCGCGCGACGGATGATTTCACGCAACGGAAACCCCACCCATGGAATCACCATTGACCAGCCTTCGACGC
>DATMWS010000121.1:0-3637 GCA_035562135.1 Thiobacillus sp.
GATCGGGCGGCCCAGAATGCGCCACATGTCGGAGATGTCCTTGGACGGGCCGTCGAACAGCTGGATGGCGCGCTCGGGCATGTAGAAGTCATGGATCTTGGCGTGCTCGATGTCGCCCATGCCCTGGTTGTTGCCGATCACCAGCGTCAGGAAGGAGACGATCATCATGCGGCCGTCGGTCATGTTGCGGTCGAACAACTCGATTGGATACGCGATCCGCATGTCTTCGGTCGCTTCGTCGATGAGATAGACCAGCGCGTCGACGCCCTTGGTGAAGTCGTCGGTGGTGGAGACTTCAACGTTGGTGCCGGTGGACGACTCAGCAGCGAAGTGAGCGGCCGCTTCCAGGTAACCGTAGCCGGCCTTGGGCTTCATCTTGTAGGCGACGAGGATGTGCTTGCCACCCTTGATGAGGTCTGCCTCTTTCAGGCTGAGGTCGGCGTAACGTGCGGATTGATCCATTGCATGACTCCTGGCTAGGTAAATAGAGCTTCAGGAGCAATCCCCCTGAGCGCGACATGGATGGACTATACGCATGGACTTATATAATTAAAATTAAATTGTTATGATAAAAACCATATCATTATGCTTATACATCCATGCGCCGGCTGACGCTTCGCCAATTCAGAGTATTTGAAGCGGTCGCCCGCCATCTTTCGTTTTCGCGGGCGGCCGAGGAATTGCATCTCTCCCAGCCGGCAGTCTCCATGCAGGTGCGGGGGATCGAGACCATCCTGGGGATGCGGCTCACCGAACAGCTGGGGAAAAAGATCTTTCTCACCGAGGCCGGGCGCGAGGTGCTGCACGCCAGCCGGGCCATCACCGCGCGACTGGACGACTTGCAGGCCAATCTGGCGCAGCTGCGAAGCATCGACAGCGGCCAGCTCAATCTGGCCGCGACCTCGACCGTGAATGCCGTCGCCACCGATATCCTGGCCCGGTTTCGCGGCAGGCACCCGGGGGTGTCGGTTCACTTGGGCGTATCCAACCGTGCTGCCGTGCTGGACCAGCTGGTCGGCAACCGCATCGATCTGGCCATCATGGGCCAGGTACCGGACGGGCTGGGCCTGGAAGCCATCCGCTTCATGGACAACCCGCTGGTGGTGATCGCCCCGCCCGACCATCCGCTGGCTGGCCAAAAGAACATTTCCGTCGAAAGCCTGGCTGCCGAATCCTTCCTGGTGCGCGAAGCCGGCTCGGGCACCCGCGGCGCGATGGAACGCTTCTTCGCCGCCCGCGGCCTGGAGATCCGCAGCAGCATGGAAATGAGCAGCAACGAAGCGATCAAGCAGGCGGTGCAGGCCGGGCTGGGGCTGGGCATCCTCTCGCTGCAGACGCTGGAGATGGAACTGGCGCTCAAGCGGCTAGCCGTGCTGAACGTCGAAGGCTTTCCCATCCTGCGCCACTGGTACATCGTCCACCGCGCCGACAAGCGGCTGTCGCCGGTGGCGCTGGCATTCAAGGAATTCGTGCTGGGGCCGGCGGCAGAACCCGCGCCCCGCTGATCGCTTCGGGCGTCATGCCGGACTTGATCCGGCATCCAGCGCGGCATCAGCCGCATTAAAAGTGTGTGCGCAAAGCGCGGCTGAATTCAACTGGATTCCGGGTCAAGCCCGGAATGACATGTTTGGCTGATTGCGCCACCCTGCACTAGAATCGCGCCAGTCGGGGCACCAGCCCCCGGCGTCAGGATTCCCCATCCGCAAGACGGTGTCCCGTCCAAGCCTGGTTTCATCCATTCAACCTGGAGCAATTCGCATGGACACCGTACCCACCACCGCACCCGCGCCCGTCACCCTGGGCGCATCCTTCAAATACTGGCTCAAGCTCGGCTTCATCAGCTTCGGCGGCCCCGCCGGGCAGATTTCGATGATGCATCAGGAACTGGTGGAGAAACGCCGCTGGATTTCCGAGCACCGCTTTCTGCATGCGCTCAATTTCTGCATGCTACTGCCCGGCCCCGAGGCCACCCAACTGGCGATCTACATCAGCTGGCTGATGCACGGCGTGAAGGGTGCGGTGATCGCCGGCGTGCTGTTTTTCCTGCCGTCCTTCCTGCTGCTGTCCCTGCTGGCCGGCCTGTATCTCGCCTACGGCAACCTGCCGTGGGTACAGGGCATCTTCTACGGCATCAGGCCGGCGGTGGTGGCCATCGTGCTGTTCGCGGCGTGGCGCATCGGCAGCCGCGCCTTGAAGAACGAAGTGCTGTGGGGGATGGCGGCGCTGGCCTTCATCGGCATTTTCGTGTTCGGCATCGCCTTTCCGTGGATCGTGCTGGCCGCGGGCCTGCTCGGCGCGATCGGCGGCAAGTTTGCGCCGCACAAGTTCAAAAGCGGCGGCGGGCACGGTGCCAGCGCAAAGGAATACGGCCCGGCCATCATCGACGACGACACGCCGCCGCCGGCCCACGCCCGCTTCACCTGGCGCAAGATTGCGCTCAAGCTCAGCGCCTTCGGGCTGATCTGGCTCGGGGCGATGGCGGCGATCCAGGGCATGCCCGATCTCTACAACATGGGCGAATTCTTCACCAAGGCGGCCTTCCTCACCATCGGCGGCGCTTACGCGGTGCTGCCCTACGTCTACCAGGGCGGCGTCGAGCATTTCCAGTGGCTCTCCGGCCCGCAGATGATGGATGGCCTGGCGCTGGGCGAAGCCACGCCGGGGCCATTGATCATGATCGTCACCTGGATCGGCTACCTCGGCGGCGTCGCCAAGGGCGTGTTCGACAATCCGGTGGCGGCCGGTCTGGCGGGCGCCGCCGTGGCCACCTTCTTCACCTTTCTGCCGTCCTTCCTGTTCATCCTTGCCGGCGGCCCGCTGGTCGAGGCCACGCGCGGCGAGATCCGCTTCACCGCGCCGCTCACCGGCATCACCGCGGCGGTGGTCGGCGTCATCCTCAACCTGGCGGTATTCTTCGCCTGGCACACCTTCTGGCCGCAGGGCACAGCAGACGCGCCGTTCGCCGGCATCTTCGACTGGTTTCCGGTCATCGTCGCCGTCGCCGCCTTCGTCGCCCTGTGGAAATACAAGGCCGACATCATGAAGGTGATCGGCGTATGCGCCCTGCTCGGGCTGGCTTATTCGTTTTTTATGTGAGGACAGCATGGAACCCGGAACCCAACCCCTAAAGGACTCCGATCCACTACGCACTGAAGTGCGTGTGGAGTCGTATGCCCTGAAACGCTGCGGCTGCGGCACGCCGACCGAAAAGTGTCCGGACGCACCGCGCACCGTCAAGCCTGCCGAACTCAACCCCGACACCACGCTGGTGTTCGACGTGCGGCGCGAAGCCGATTACGCTGCATCCGACGAAACCATTCCCGGCGCAATGTGGAAAAACCCGGACAAGATCGATGCCTGGATCGGTGCCATCCCGCTCACGCTCGACGTGGTGGTCTACTGCGTCCGCGGCGGCAGCGTGTCAAACGCAGTGGTCGACCGCCTGCAGGCCGCGGGCGTCAAGGCGCGCTTCATCGAGGGCGGGATCGAGGCGTACAAGGCGGCGGGCGGCAAGGTCGTTGCCAAATGAAATGGGTCACCCGCGAGCGGCCCAAGATCGACCGCATCGCCTGCCCGTGGCTGATCGCGCGCTTCATCGACAAGGACGCCGAGTTTCTCTACGTGCCTGCCACAGAAG
>DATMWS010000122.1:0-15741 GCA_035562135.1 Thiobacillus sp.
TCGATACCCTTAATCGCCCCATCGGTGGGGGACATGAGCCGAATCATCAATGATTTAGCGGAATCATGGGGCTTCAACGCCCCGTCCTAACCTACGCGTGCTTTTTGGGAAGCTCAGGTAATGCCACTATACGACGCCCGCGCGGTAGAATTCGGCATCATACTGAAACTTACGTTCGGATAGAAGTTGTGATTGAACTGGTCATCAACGGCGAGCCCCGTACTTTCCCTGCCCCGCTCACCCTGGCCCAACTGGTCGAGTCGCTGGATCTGGCGGGAAAACGCATCGCCATCGAAAAAAATGGCGAAATCGTCCCGCGCAGCCAGCACGCCAGCACGTCGCTTGCCAGCGGCGACCGTCTGGAAATCGTCGTTGCGGTTGGCGGCGGCTGATTCAAGACTTTTCCCTAGCCCCTAGCCCCGAAATACATGGAACCTCTCGTTATCGCCGGAAAATCCTATGCCTCCCGTCTTCTGGTCGGGACCGGCAAGTACCAGGATTTTGAACAAACGCGCCTCGCGGTCGAAGCCTCCGGCGCGGAAATCGTCACCGTCGCCATCCGCCGCACCAACATCGGCCAGGATGCCAGCCAGCCCAGCCTGCTCGACGCGCTGCCGCCGTCGAAATACACCTATCTGCCCAACACCGCGGGCTGCTACACGGCGGACGACGCGATCCGCACCCTGCGCCTGGCGCGCGAACTGCTGGATGGCCATGTGCTGGTCAAGCTCGAGGTGCTGGGCGACGCCGAATCGCTGTATCCCAACGTGGCCGAAACGATCAAGGCCGCCGAGGTGCTGGTGAAGGACGGCTTCCAGGTGATGGTCTACACCTCGGACGACCCCATCGCCGCCAAGCAGCTGGAGGACATCGGCTGCGTCGCGGTGATGCCGCTGGCGAGCCTGATCGGTTCCGGCATGGGCATCCTCAATCCGTGGAACCTGCAGATCATCATCGACCGCTTGAGCGTACCGGTGATCGTCGATGCCGGCGTCGGCACTGCCAGCGACGCCACTATCGCGATGGAACTCGGCTGCGACGCGGTGTTGATGAATACCGCGATCGCCGGCGCCGGCAATCCGGTGCTGATGGCGTCGGCGATGAAAAAGGCGGTGGAAGCCGGGCGCGAGGCCTTCCTCGCCGGCCGCATGCCGAAAAAAATCTATCAGGCCAGCCCCAGTTCGCCGACCGGCGGCCTCATCACCGGCAGCAAATAAGGCATGACAACAGATTCCGCGGCGCATCCGCGCATCCGTTCCTATGTGCTGCGCGCCGGGCGCGTGGGCTCCGGCCAGGCGCGTGCGCTGGCCGAAATCGGGCCGCAGTTCATGCTGCCGTACCAGCCCGCCGTGCTCGATTTCGACGCCGTGTTCGGCCGTGCCGCCCCTATTTCACACCCGGCGCCGCGCATCCTGGAAATCGGCTTCGGCATGGGCGAGGGGCTGGCCGAGATTGCCGCCGCCCATCCCGAAAATGACTACCTCGGCGTCGAGGTCCATACGCCGGGGGTCGGTGCGCTGCTGAAGCAGCTCGGCCAGCGCGGCCTCACCAATGTCCGTGTCGTCCAGCATGACGCCGTCGAGGTGCTGACCCACATGCTGGCGCCGGCCAGCCTGGCCGGCTTCCACATCTTCTTCCCCGACCCCTGGCATAAAAAACGCCACCACAAGCGTCGCCTGATCCAGCCGCCGCTGGTGAGGCTGCTGGCCAGCCGCCTCCAGCCGGGCGGCTACCTTCATCTGGCCACCGACTGGCAGGACTACGCCGAGCAGATGCTCGCGGTACTCAGCGCCGAACCGCTGCTGAAAAATACCGTGGCGGATTACGCCCCGCGCCCCGACACCCGTCCGCTCACCAAGTTCGAGCAGCGCGGCATCCGTCTGGGGCATGGCGTGTGGGATCTGGTGTTTCGCCGGGCTTAATTCGCTGCGCTTCGTGGCTATGATGTGTTCATGGACATCTTCGAACTCGTCAAAGCGGCGTTAGCGCTGTTCGCCATCGTCGACCCGGTCGGCGTCATCCCGATTTTCCTCATGGCCACCC
Organism: Thiobacillus sp.; assembly: GCA_035562135.1. Classification (GTDB taxonomy): domain Bacteria; phylum Pseudomonadota; class Gammaproteobacteria; order Burkholderiales; family Thiobacillaceae; genus Thiobacillus. Next base: position 2,044 of record DATMWS010000122.1, read on the forward strand.
AGGGCTATACGCTTGCGCAGAGCCGTGCGGCCGCACGGATTGCGGCGTTGACGGTGCTCGGCGTGCTGACGCTGTTCACCTTTGTCGGCGAGCCCCTGCTCATGTTTTTCGGCATCCGCCTCGCGGCCTTTTCGGTGGCGGGCGGCCTGCTGCTGCTGTTGCTGGCCCTGTCGATGGTGGAGGCGCACGTCAGCCCGCAGCGGCAGACGCAGGACGAGGCAATGGAGGCGGAAGAGAAGGACTCCGTCGGCGTGGTGCCGCTGGGGGTGCCGCTGTTGGCCGGGCCGGGCGCGATCACCCATATGATTGTGGCGGCGGGCGCGGCGCAGGGCGATATGCTGCACCAAAGTCTGTTGCTGATCCCGGTGGCGCTGGTGGCCCTGTCGGTGTGGTTGGCGTTTCGTGCCGCACCGGCCATTGCGCGGCGGCTGGGGAAAACCGGGATTCACGTCGTCACGCGCTTGATGGGTCTGATCATCGCAGCGATTTCGATCGAGATGATCGCGGGCGGTCTGGGCAAGCTGTTCCCGGGTTTGCTGGCCTGATCGGGTGCATCGCGCACCGATAGAGTGCCCGCCCTGCGCAGCTCACCCGTCATCCTCGCGTTCTATCATGTGTTCACTGCTGGCATGATTGCTGCGCCAGCCAGACATTCACCTTAAGGAGTCAAGCATGGAATTCGGTATTGTCGGTCTAGGCCGCATGGGCGGCAACATGGCGCGGCGGCTGGCGCGCAAGGGCGTGCAGATTGCGCTGTTCAACCGCAGTTTTGATGTGACGCAAAGCCTGGCTGAAGAAACGGGCCATCTCGCCTGTGACAGCTTGCAAGCCCTGGTCGATGCACTCGCCACGCCGCGCATCGTGTGGCTGATGCTGCCTGCCGGTGACGCCACGGAAGCGACGCTGCAGGCCCTGCGGCCGATGCTGGCGCCGGGTGATCTGGTTGTGGATGGAGGCAACGCCTTCTACAAGGATGTGCAGCGCCGAACCGCCTGGCTGGCCGAACGCCAGATCGAGTTTTCTGACGCCGGGGTGTCCGGCGGCGTGTGGGGGCTGGAAAACGGCTATTGCCTGATGTTCGGTGCGAGCGAAGCGGCAGCGATACGGCTCAAGCCCTATATGGAAAAACTCGCACCCGCTGCGGACCGCGGCTGGCTGCATTGCGGTATGGTCGGCTCCGGGCATTTCGTCAAGATGGTTCATAACGGCATCGAGTACGGCATGATGCAGGCGCTGGCCGAAGGCTTCGCGCTGATGAAAAACAAGCCGGGGTTCGAGTTGAATCTCAGCGACATTGCCGAGTTGTGGCGCCACGGTAGCGTGGTGCAATCGTGGCTGCTGGATTTGTCGGCGGATTTTCTGGCGCAGGATCAGTCGCTCGAGAGCGTTCTGCCTTATGTCGGCGACTCCGGCGAAGGCCGCTGGACCGCACTTGAGGCGATCGAGCAGGGGATCCCCGCGCCGGTGATGACGCTGTCCCTGATGATGCGCTTTGCCAGCCAGGGCAAGGGCGATTACGCCAATAAAATGCTGGCAAAAATGCGCCAGGGCTTCGGTGGCCACGCCGTCAAGGAGGGCTGAGATGAACCTGGGCAAAAATGCTTCAGCCGATAATCTGCCATGTTCGTTCGTGATTTTTGGTGCGACCGGCAACCTCGCGTCCAACAAGCTCTTGCCGGCGCTATATCACCTGGAAGCGGCCGCGCGGCTGGCGGAGTCGCTCACGATCATCGCGTTTTCACGGCGTGACTGGACGACAGAAAACTGGCGTGAGCACATGCGCGAGACGCTCAAGGGCAAGATCAAGGGCTCGCTCGACACGCCGGTGTTCGAACGCTTCATCGCGCGCTTCAGCTATCACAGGGGCGATCTCAACGACGTCGCGTCCTATCGCGCGCTGGCCGAGCGGATGCCGCCCGAGTCGGCGTGTTCGAGCGCGGTGTTCTATCTCGCAATCAAGCCGGCTGAATTCGGCGCCGTGATCCAGAACCTCGAAGCCGCGGGACTCAACAAGCCGCGTGGTCTGAACCGCGTGGTGATCGAAAAGCCTTTTGGCGAAGACCTCGAATCGGCGCAGATGCTCAATCGCCTGCTGCACCAGCATTTCGACGAGGAGCAGGTCTACCGCATCGATCACTTTCTCGGCAAGGAGACGGTGCAGAACCTGCTCGTCTTCCGTTTCGCCAACACGCTGATCGAGCCCTTGTGGAACCGCAATTTCATCGACCATGTGCAGATCACCGTGGCCGAGTCGATCGGCATCGAGAACCGTGCCGATTACTACGATCGTGCCGGCGCGCTGCGCGACATGCTGCAGAACCACCTGATGCAGTTGCTCACCGTCGTCGCGATGGAGCCGCCCGCCGCGCTCGAAGCCGACGCGCTGCAGGACGAAAAGGTGAAGGTGCTGCGCTCGATCCGTCCGATCGCCAAGCGTGCGGTGCATGCGCATGCGTTGCGTGCGCAATACACCCGCGGCACGATCGATGGCAAGCCCGTGGTGGGCTACCAACAGGAAGAAAACGTCGAGCCGAATTCCATCACCGAAACCTTCGTCGCCGCCAAGTTCTACATCGACAACTGGCGCTGGCGCGGGGTGCCGTTCTATCTGCGTACCGGCAAGCGCATGCCGCACCAGACTTCGATGATCGCGATCCGCTTCCGCCATCCGCCGCAGCAGCTGTTTCGCGAAACCCCGCTCGAGACGATCGATCCCAACTGGATCCTGCTGTCGATCCAGCCCGACGAGTCGATGCGCATGGAAATCCATGTCAAGCAACCCGGGCTCGACATGGACACGCGGTTGATGCAGATGAATTCGAGTTTTCTGAAGACCGACGAGCATACGCTCGACGCTTACGAAACCCTGCTGCTCGATGTCATCGAGGGCGATCGCTCGCTGTTCCTGCGCTTCGACGAAATCGAATGGGCGTGGCGGGTGGTCGATCCCATCCTCAAACACTGGGCGGTCGAGCGCGAATACATCCCGACCTATCCTGCCGGCAGTTGGGGATCGGCCGATGCCAATCGTCTGTTCGACAGCGACGACCAGGTCTGGCGCAACGAGTTATGACGCTGCCCGAATGGCGGGTGTTTGCCGATGCCGATGCGCTGGTGGCGGCGCTGGCCGAGGCGCTATGTGCCGAAGCCGAGGCCGCCATCGCGGCGCGTGGCATGTTTCACCTGGTGCTGGCAGGCGGCAGCACGCCGCTTGCCCTGTACCGCGCGCTGGCTGACAGACACGCGGGCGATGCGCATTGGCATGTCTGGTACGGCGATGAGCGCTGCCTGCCGGCAGACCATGCCGAGCGCAACAGCGTCATGATTGAAGCGGCCTGGCTTGCGGCTTCGCGCATTCCGCCCGAAAACCGTCGCCCGATCCCGGCTGAGCTTGGCGTAGTCGAGGCCGCTGCGCGCTATGCTGGCTGGTTGAAAAACGTGGCGGGTTTTGATGTGGCGTTGCTCGGCATGGGCGAAGACGGCCACACTGCCAGCTTGTTTCCCGGCCATGACTGGGGCAGCGCGCCGGACAGCGCGGATGTGCTGGCGGTTTACACGGCGCCGAAGCCGCCGCCCGAGCGGGTGAGCCTGTCAGTAGCGCGGCTGAGCCGCAGTCAGCGTGTGTGGTTTGTGGTCACCGGTTCGGGCAAGCGCGAAGCGCTGACGCGCTGGATGGGCGGGGCAGTCTTGCCGGTGTCGGTCGTGCAGGGAAAACAGGAAACCGTGGTCTGGCTGGATGTTGCGGCCCAGCCGGCTGATCCCTGATCACGCTGCTGCGTCGGGTTCCTTGTCGGGGGCTTTGCCCACTGCTTTTTTGGGCTTGCTTGCCGCGGCCGCCAGCATCGCCTGTCGCGACGCCGGGGTTTCCAGACTGATGCGCCCGAGCGTCCCCGTGCGGTAATCGGTCAGCAGGATCATCGCGGCCTTTTCCAGATCGAATTCGCCGCCGCGTCCCTTTAAAACACAGCCACGTTTTTTCGCCACCGCCTCCAGCACGCCGGGCGCGTCGAGCCCGTCGAGCGAAAAGCCATAGCGCGCTTTCAGCAAGGCCGGATAGCGTTCGAGCAGGATGCCCGCCAGAAACACCGCCACCTCCTCGTCGATCACCGCATTGCGCCCGATGGCGTGGCTGGCTGCCAGCATGAAGCCATCGGAGTCGTGCTCGATTTTCGGCCAGGTCATCCCCGGCGTGTCGACCAGCGTCAGCCGCGGCGACAGGTTGATGCGCTGCTGCGACTTGGTCACCGCCGGCTCGTCGCCCACCGCCGCCACCCGACGCTTGACCAGCGCATTCAGCAACGTGGATTTGCCGACGTTGGGGATGCCCATGATCATCAGCCGCAGCGGCTTGAAGGTGTCGTCCCGGTGCGGCGCCAGTTTCTGCGCCAGCGCCGGCAGCTTCGCCACGTCGCCCGGTTTCTTGGCAGAAATCGCCACCGCCAGCACGCCGGGCTGCTTGTTGAAGTATTCCAGCCAGGCACGGGTGGCCTCCGGGTCGGCCAGGTCGGCCTTGTTCAACAGCTTGAGGCAGGAGCGCTGACGGTGCAGGCGCAGTTCGTGAATCATCGGGTTGCTGCCGGCTTCCGGCAGGCGGGCGTCGAGTACCTCGACCACCACGTCGATCTGCGCCATCGTCTCCGCCGCCTTCTTGCGCGCGGTGGTCATGTGACCGGGGAACCACTGGATCGCCATGGGGTAAGGGTGTCAGGAAAAGGAGGGGGATTATCCCACCAGTCCGGACTTAACCCGCGCCGCCGCCGCTGCCCACGCCATGCGCCGCCTGCAATACCAGCGCGTCGAAGTCGGCCGCGCTCATCAGGCCGCGCTCGGCGACGATGTCGCGCACCGGGCGCCCGGATTTCTCCGATTCCTTGGCAACTTCGGCGGCCTGGTTGTAGCCGATCTGCGTGTTGAGCAGGGTGGCGAGCGCCACGCTCTGGTGGATGAAGAAGGCGCAGCGCTCGCGGTTGACGACAAGGCCCTTGAGGTTCTTCTCGGTGGCGGCGTTCATTGCGTTGGTCAGCCAGTCCATGGCGTCGAACAGCGCGCTGCCCAAGGCCGGCATCATCACGTTGAGTTCCATCTGCCCGGCCTGCACCATGTAGCTCACCGCAGCATCCTGTCCCAGCACCTGGTAGCACACCTGATTGAGCATTTCGAACATCACCGGGTTGACCTTGCCGGGCATGATGGAAGACCCCGGCTGCACCGGTGGCAGCTGGATTTCGCCGAGACCGGTGCGTGGGCCGGAAGCGAGCAGACGCAGGTCGTTGGAGATGCGGGTGAGTTCCAGCGCCAGGTTGCGGATTTCGCCCGACAGTCGCGCCAGATCGTTCATCGACTGCATCTGCGCGACCAGCTGGCCGACGCGGATCGGCTCGCCGGTGAGCGTGGCCAGTTCGGCCGCGGCGCGCGCCGGATAATCGGGCGAGGTGTTGAGCCCGGTGCCGGCGGCGGAACCACCCAGCCCGGTCTCGCACAGCGCCGGGCGCACCGCATCCAGACTCGACGCGCAGCGGGTGAGCGTCCAGGCGTAGCCGGCGAATTCCTGCCCCAGCGTGGTCGGCACCGCGTCCTGCAGATGGGTGCGGCCGGACTTCACCGTGTCCTTCTCGCGCTCGGCCAGGCGCGAAAACTCCGCCGCCATGGCATGCACCGCCGCGGTCAGGCGCGGCAGCTTGGCCAGCACCGCGAGGCGGATCGTGGTGGGAATGGTGTCGTTGGTCGACTGCCCCATGTTGACGTCGTCGTTGGGGTTGAGCGGCTTGTACGCGCCCCTTTCGCCGCCCAGCGCGACGTTGGCTAGGTTGGCGATGACTTCGTTGCTGTTCATGTTGTGGCTGGTGCCGGCGCCCGCCTGGAAGCGGTCGACCACGAATTGGTCGCTATACTCGCCCGCGAGAATCTTGTCGCAGGCGGCGACGATGGCGTCGCGCTTTTCTTCGGAGAGCCAGCCCGGCTGGCAATTGGCGCGCGCGGCGGCGAGCTTGATCCGCACGTGGGCTAGTACGAAATCCTTATCCGGGTGACGTCCCGAAATGGGAAAATTGGCCACGGCGCGCGCAGTTTGCGCGCCATACCAGGCATCCCGGGGAACCTGTACCTCGCCGAGCGAGTCTTTCTCGATGCGGAATTCATTCATGATGGGGAAACCAATGCAGACGTCACAAAAAAACCAATTTTATCCGATGTGGCTGGCCGGGCTGCTGTTGGCGCTGACCGCGTCATGGGCGCAGGCAGTGGATTTCAAACTGACCGACACCGACGGCAAGTCCCATACGCTGTCCGGCTACAAGGGGAAATGGGTGCTGGTGAATTACTGGGCAACCTGGTGCCCGCCCTGCCTGGAGGAAATTCCCGACCTGATCGCGCTGCACGAAAACAAGAAAAACAATCTTGTGGTCATCGGCGTGGCCATGGATTACCGCAACGCCAAGCAGGTGACCGACTTTGCCGAGGGCCTGCTGGTCGAATACCCGATCGTGCTGGGCAACGCCCAGGTGGTGAGCCAGATCGGGCCGGCGCAGGGCTTGCCGACCACCTACCTGTATAACCCGGAGGGTAAAATGGTCGCGCAGCAAGTGGGGTTGATTACCCGCGCCGAGGTGGAAAGCTACATTGCCAGCAAGCCCGCTCGCCCGAAAAAATAATTCGGTCAGCAATACAAGGAGACACCATGCGCCAACTGCTTATCGCGTTCTTTCTATTATTTGCCGCACCCGTCTGGGCAGAAACGCGCGACCCGGCCAACCATTTCTTCCAGCCCAAATTCGGCGACTTGCAGGCCGATCTGCAGGAAGCCAAAAAGCAGGGCAAGCAAGGCATTTTCCTGTTTTTCGAAATGGACGACTGCCCTTGGTGCGAACGCATGAAGACCACCATCCTCAACCAGGCCGAGGTGCAGGATGCGTTCCGTGCGAAGTTTCTGCTGTATTCGATCGACGTCAACGGCGACACCGAAATGACCGATTTCCAGGGCAAGGACACCAGCGAAAAGGCCTTCGCCTTCGCTCACCGCGTGCGTGCCACGCCGACGCTGCTGTTCTTTGACCTTGACGGCAAACTGGTCGCGCGCCATACCGGTCCCACCAGGGACAAAGCCGAATTCCTGCTGCTTGGCCAGTATGTGGCCGAGGGCGCCTACGCGACACAGCCCTTCACCAAGTACAAGCAAGGCAAATGAAGCGCGTCGCTTGGGGCGCGCTGCTGGCGTGTGCGCTGTCCACCGCGGCGGTGGCGGAACGGCTCACGCTGGACGAGGCACTGGCGGCCGTGAGCGCTGCCCATCCCGACCGCCGCGTGGCGGAGAGCGAGCTGGCGCTGTCGCGTGCCGACCGCGATCAGGCAGCGAGCCGGCAGGATTTCAGCCTGTTTCTGGACGGCAGCCTGCGCAGCGGACGGCGCCCGGACGGCGACTGGGAGCCTGACAATATCGGCCGCATTGTTGCGCGCAAGCCGTTGCTCGATTTCGGCCGCAGCAGCCAGGCGATCGCTGCGGCGGACCAGGAGATCGCGGCCCGCCAGGCGGCGCTCTTCAATGTCGAGAGCCTGCGCCGTATCGATATCATGGGGCGCTACTTCGACGTGTTGCTGGCCGATCAGCAGTACGTCGTGGACAACGAATTCATGACGGTGGCCTATCTCGACTGGGATAAGGCCAGGGAGCGTTTTGAACTGGGAATCGGCAGCCGCCCTGATCTGTTGCGGCTGGAAGCGTTCTACCAGGATTGGCGTGAACGCCGCAACGCCAGCCTGCAGCGCATGCGCAGTACGCGGCAGAAACTGGCCCATGCCATTTATCGCCCCGGCAAGCTGCCCACCGAACTGGCCGAGCCTGCCCTCAAGGACAATGCCCAGCCGGTGCCCGAATACGAATCCCTGCTGTCCTGGGTGATGGCCAAGAACCCGCGCGTACTGGCGCTGCAGGCGCAGGGGGCGGCGGCGGATGCGCGGCTTGCCGCAGTGCGTGCGGAGCGCAATCCGACGTTGGACGCCGAAGTGATCGGCGGCGGTTATAGCCGCGAATCGACCACCCGCGACGAGCTCAGCGCCGGCTTTGTGTTTAACATTCCCCTCTATCAGGGTGGCCGTGTGGATGCCCGGATGGCACGCGAACGGGCGCAAAAGGAACGCAGCGCCGCCGAACTCGACAAGCTCAGGCTCGACCTGGCGGACACCCTGCTCGCCACGCTGCAGGAAATCGAATGGCTGCGCGGCAGTAGCCGTCCCGCCGCCGAGCGGCAGATCGAATACCGCGACTGGGCGCTGGAGCGCGCACGCGCCGAGTATGAGCTCGAACTGAAAACCAATCTGGGGAGCAGCATGGCGGAGACCCAGGCGGCGCAACTGCGGCGCAAACAGGTGGAATATCGCCTGGCGCTGGCGCTCGCCCGGCTGGAAGCATTGTCCGGCGGCAGTCTGCCGCCTGTTGAGGGAGTACCGTAATGAAGCAGCGCATTGTGGCTATCGCACTGGCCGGGTTTGGTGTGGGATCGGCCGGCTCGCTATGGGCGGCCGAGCGGGTCGAGCTCACCACCCGCGTATCCGGCGTGGTCGAGGAAGTCCTGGTGAAACCCGGGCAGCGCGTGAAGAAAGGCGCGGTGCTGTTGCGTCTCGACAAGACCGTGCTGCAGGCCCGACTTGACGAGGCGACGGCGGAGCAGGCGCGCGCTGATGCCGATGAGGAGGATGCCAAGCGCGAACTGGAGCGGGCGGAGGAACTGTTCAACCGCACCGTGTCGTCGACCAGCGAACTCGAAGCGGCCACGCTGCGTCATGCACGTGCGAAAGCCACCCTGTCGGGCGCCAATGCGCGCCATGTGATAGCGCAAAAAAACCTGAGCGACGCCGAACTCAAGGCGCCGTTTAACGGTGTGGTGAGTTCGGTGCCGGGCGGGCCGGGCACCGTGGTGACGGCGGACTGCCAGCCGAAGCCGCTAGTTGTCCTGGGTTCAGGACAGCCCTGATCGATTCGGCTGGCCTGCCTTCACCCCTGACTGACAGGGTGCGATAAGCGCCGTGGCACGGTCCTGCGCCGCAGTCGTCAGCCCGCCATGCGGTTGGCTGCCCCGGCTTCCATTTCCGCCGCCTGATGGGGTGATGCCACTGCGGCGATCACTCTGCGGCAAACCGGCAGTACGGCGTTGAAGCCCGCCAAATCCCGCACTTCACTCATCTGCCGATAGGCCGGGGACTTGGTTCCCACCAGCGCGGCCATGAATTCCAGTACATAGCTGCGTCCCGCTTCCAGACGGTCCTTGGATTGCAAGGGCGCGGCTGGGGCCGCAGGCCTGCTGGGCGCGGTGGCCGGGGCGGTCTGTGCGGTCGCCAGGTTGCACAGGGTCTGGATGAACCCGCTTTGCAGCAAATCGTTCACCATCGTTTCCAGGTCGGCACAGTTGGGCAGCTTGCTGTGCAGTTCGCCAAACGAAATGCCGTTACCGACGCTGAACAGGATTTGCCGCTGCTTGGGCCGCAAGGTGTGGCCGAGGTTGAAGATTTCTTCCTGTCCCTTAACCGTGCGGGACAATTGCATTGTCATGTCCATGGTCGCCTCCGTTTTTGTAATTCAGGTAAATCGCCTGTGCCAAACACCAGCATGACGTGTGCCAAGGCGGGGGTTGAGCCGCGCATGCTGGATGGACAAGGCTTGCAGCGCGCTTGTGGAGCAAAGCAGAAGGTTGGGCAGCGGCTGAAATGACGAACGCGTGACGGCTGGTTGAGGTTTCGACAGGGGGCAACCGAGGGTTAGGGACGCGCTGAACAACTCAGCGATTTATTGATGACGAACATGCTTAGCCGAGGTTTTCCGAAGGGTGGGACGAATCGAGGGAAGATTTGCTTGTTGAATCCCTCAGAAACGCGGCATTTCGCGGTTAGCCGGTGTATTTCACCCTCGTTCGCCATCTCAGGACGCACCTTGGGCGTGAAGTGCAAACAATCGCCGCTTGGCAATCAGCAGATTCGCCAAGTCAAACAAGGCGAAGAGTTGTGCAGCTTTCTTGGCCAATCCGCGCTAACGCGCCTTCTTGAACGCGACCACCTTCCTGACGATCGTCCTCTCCCCTCATGTTCTGCCGCCCTGCCAGCGCAGATTTTCCCTGGCCCAGCTTTCCGCCTCGCCGATTTTCTCGCGATTTTCACTGACCAGCGCCAGGCTGCCCTCGCCTGCCGGCATCAGGCTGACCGTCAGCCCGTCCTTGTCCAGACGCACAGGATGCGTAATCCGTTTGCCAGGCATGAGGATGAGCGTGAGCTTGCCGTGCGGCGTATTGAACACGAGATGTTCCCCCGCGCCGCCGCCAGGCAGTGGGCAGTGATCCGCGTAGCTCGTTTCGCCGGGGGTCTCCCCCAGTTCGCCGCCGCTGCGCTTCACCGCGGTGACGAGTCTGGCTAGCGGTACACGCTGTTCCGCACGCAAGGCTTTCTGCTCTTCCTCGACATGCGCCACGATGCCTGCCGCCAGCATTTCCGGCGTAAGCGCTTCGGACTGGAATTTCCAGCCCAGCCCAATGGCAGCGGCTAGCGCAAGACTCGCGGCGAGTGCCGGCGCGGCGAAACGCGGAAAGAAACGTTCCCGCCATCCCCGCGTCTGGCGCAACAGGACACGATCGGCCAGCCCCTCCGGCACCGGCACATTCATGGCTTCGTAGAGCGCTTCTTCCTGCATCCGCAGTTCCCGATAAAAATGCGCGCACGACGGGCAAGACGCTTCATGTTCCAGCGCCTCGTGCCCTGGGTGGTGCGGATCGACCAGCGCAGCGCGGCGGAATTCCAGGCAGTTCATGATGTTTTCTCCTTGCTTGTACGGGTGCCCTCGCCCAGCCACAGGCGGCGCAGCGCGAGGCGCGCACGGGTCAGGCGCTGCATGACGGCGTCCTGGCCGATGCCCATCACTTCCGCGATCTCGGCGCAACTGAAGCCGCCCAGAGTCTGCATCAGCAGCGGTTCCCGGTACTGCGGCGACAGCATGGCAAGCTGCTCGCGCACGGCATAATCCCGCTCCAGATCGATGCCGTCGGATATCGGCAGATCGCTCAACTCGGTATCGTCGATCGGCAGCGATTTTTTCTCGTGCAGCCGGGCGTGCTCGTTGCGCAGGATGCGGTACAGCCAGGGCCTCGCCGTGGCAGCGTCCCTGAGCTGCGCGCGGGCGCTCCAGGCGCGCGCGAAGGTTTCCTGTACCAGTTCTTCGGCCACGCAGCGGTCGCGGCATTGCCAGTAGGCAAAGCGGAACAACTCCGCCGAATAGGCGCGCACCAGGTGTTCGAACTCTGCTTTGCTCATGATGGGCAGGCCTGGCAGCGGCGTGCGAGCCATCCATCCGCGGAGAGCAGACCCGGTCCGTGAACCGCCAGCATGGCGAGCAGCATGCCCCAGTAAAGATGGTGTTGGCGCCCCACGTCGGACAAATCCGGATAGGAAATCACCGCGACGATGTTGAATGCGAACAAGGCCAGTGCGGCGAAACGCCCCGCCAGCCCGAGCGCCAGCATCACGGGCAGAACCAGTTCGGCCGCCGTGCCCAGAGTGGCGGCCATTTCCGTCGACAGCAGCGGCACAGCGTATTCGTATTCGAACAGCGCCAGCGTGGATTCCCAGGACTGGACTTTCAGCAGGCCGGACTTGAAAAACACCCAGGCGATATACAGCCGGATCGCCAGATCGACGGCCGGCGACAATGCCTGCACTATTTTCTCGAACCGAGCGTAGAGAGAGAAAACGGTATTCATGGACCTATCCTTTCAATGGGTATTCCGGTTCGCGCCCGCGGTCGCAACAAGCCCGGCACCGATCAGCGCATGGAGCGCCCGGCCCAGGCTGTCGGCGTCCGCCATGGCCTCGCAGGCGGCATCCAGACTGCCGTGCTCGAACAGCGCGCGCGCCAGTTCATGGGCCTCTGCTTCCAGCGGCAGCAGGACAATTTCAAGTCCCACGCGGGACACCGCCAGGCGCACCCCGCCCGCATCCAGACTCACGACAGTGTCGCCCGCCCAGCTTTCCTGATTGGCCTGCCAGATGCGATGAACGGGAAATGCCGAATGCATCAATCTCACTGAAGGAAGCAGACATAAACCGCCATACGATTCGGGCGACAGCTCGATCAACCCGCTCAACGTAAGCGGCTCGGCGTTCGTTGCGTGGAAAGCCTGGTGTGCGAGCCATTCCAGCCGCGCCACATCGGGCAGATAGGGCACCTCCACAACCGAATTCAGCGCGGCAATAAAAGGCGCGAAATTGGCGCCGAATTCGTGAATGTCGCCGCAGCGGGAAGGATGCGCGCGCAGGTAGGCATGCGCGGTCTGGCGGAAATAATCCTCGCCCACCAGACGGCTCACGACCGGGTAGGTGTCGCGCAAGGCGCCGCACAGATTGGCCTCGTAACTCGCCCGGTAGACTTCGAAGCGCTCGATGTCGCGCGCGTCGCGTAATCCGCATGTCGGCGTGCCGGTCGCACCCCGGAGCGCATCCATCCAGTCACGCTGCCAGCGCATCGGTTTGCTCCAGTATGGCGTTCGCCTTGGCCGCCTCACTCAGTAGCACGTCCAGCGGCGGAATGTCGGCGTCCCACTCGATCAGCGTCGGGCGCGCGCCGATCCGGCGGATGGTTTCCCGATACAGCGCCCACACGAGCGCATGCACCGGCTTGCCGTGCGTATCGACCAGGCACTGAACCCGTTCGTCGGTATCGAACCCGGCCAGATGGATTTCCGCCACGCGCGCAGCCGGCATTGCAGCCAGATAGTCGCGTGCGTCAAAGTCGTGATTGACGGCATTGACGTAGACATTGTTGATATCGAGCAGCAGCAGGCAATCGGCTTCTGCCACCACCTCATTAACGAATTCCCATTCGGTCATGTCGGATTCGGCGAATGCCACGTAGCTGCTGGCGTTTTCCACCAACATGCGGCGGCCCAGCGTGTCCTGCGCTTCCAGAATACGGCGCGCCACGTGTTTCGCCATCGTGCGCGTGAACGGCAGCGGCAGCAGGTCATGCGCATGCGTGCCGCCTGTCGAAGTCCAGCACAAGTGATCCGACAGCAGCGCCGGCTGATAGCGATCAGCCAGCTGTTTGAGTTTGGCCAGATGCGTCCGGTCGAGGGGATCGCCCGAGCCCAGCGACAGCCCCACGCCGTGCAGGCTCAAGGGGTAATCCTGGCGCAACTGCTCCAGATAACGGTGGGGCGGCCCGTCCGCACCGAAATAGTTCTCGCTGTGGACTTCCAGAAAAGCGAGCGGAGGCCGCCGCGCCAGCATCTCCCGATAGTGAGGTGCCCGCAGGCCGATTCCCGCTGCCGGGGCGACGGAATGGCAGGCGTGCGCGGCGGCCGTCATGGCGTCAGCCCTTCGGCTTGTAAACCTGGGCGCCGACGATCTTCTCGCAGGTGCCGGTGGGTACATAAATCCAGGCTTCCGCGTCCTTGTCCTTGGTGGACGTGCCCTGGCACGAGAGCGTGGACGTGCCGCAGTCGTTCTTGCCCGCCTTGACGATGCCGGCGCATTTCTCCATGCCGGGCTTGGCGGCGAGCGCCGGGGTTGCGGACAGGCCCAGCGCGACGGCGCTGGCGATGGCGGATTTCAGTAAAAACTCGCGTTTGTTCATGGTGGTCTCCAAAAGGATTTCAAAGGGACGGCAGTGACCGTCAAGGGAGAAGACCGGGCAAACCGCGAAATCCTGACAAGACCGTCATTGTCAGG
>DATMWS010000123.1:0-16453 GCA_035562135.1 Thiobacillus sp.
TGCTGGATCCGCAGCAGGTGAGCGCCATCGTGCATCTCGTCGCCAGCAGCGTGTCCGAACTGCCGATCAAGAACGTGACCGTGGTCGACCAGAACGGCAACCTCCTATCCGACACCAACAAGCCGGCCAGCATCAACGGCATGGATCCCAGCCAGATCAAGTACGTTCAAGAACTGCAGCAAAACGTCGTCAAGCGGATCGAATCCATCATCACCCCGATCGTCGGCCCCGGCAACGTGCGCGCCGAGGCAACCGCCGACGTCGATTTTTCGCGCAGCGAGCAGGCGGTCGAATCCTACAAGCCGAACCAGACGCCCGATGCCATGGTCATCCGCAGCCAGCAAACCAGCGAATCGCTGAACGGCTCCGCCAATCCGGGCGGCGTGCCGGGCGCGCTCACCAACCAGCCACCGCCGCCGGCCACCGCCCCGATCAATGCACCGGGACAGAACGCCGCCCCGCCGGCCGGCGCAGCACCTGCCAGCAACACGCGCAAGGATGCGACCGTCAACTACGAAGTCGACAAGACCATCCAGTATGTCCAGCAGGCCAGCGGGGGGCTGAAGCGGCTGTCGGTTGCGGTGGTCGTCAATTACAAGCAAACCACCGGCAAGGACGGCAAAACGGTGATGAAGCCGCTGACCGAGGCCGAGAAAACCCAGATCACCAATCTGGTCAAGGAAGCCATGGGCTTCAACGCGGAACGCGGCGACTCCATCAACGTGGTGAACACGCCCTTCGCCCGTGCGGAACAGGAAGTGCTCCCCGAACTGCCTTTCTGGAAGCAGCCCGAATATGCCGAATACATTCAGATTGCCAAGACAGCAGGCAAGTATCTGCTGATGGCGCTGGCCCTGCTCATCCTGTATTTGCGCATGCTCAAGCCGATGCTGAAGAAACTCTCGGTCGCGATGGCGCAGCCCCCGGCAAGCCAGAATCCCCAGCTGCAGCACGCCGATGCCGAAATGCTGGCGCTTCCCGGCCAGCGCAACTATCAGGAAAACCTGTCGCGGGCACAAAAGATGGCCACCGAGGATCCGCGCGTGGTCGCCAACATTGTAAAAACGTGGGTGGCAAACAATGAGTGAACAAACTGGCGTCACCAAAGGCGCGATCCTGATGCTTGCGCTGGGCGAGAATGGCGCATCGGAAGTGATGAAGTTTCTCGGCCCGCGCGAAGTGCAGAAGCTGGGCGAAGCCATGACCAGCATGAAGTCCATTCCGCAGGAAGATGTGGAGAACGTGCTTGAGGACTTCAACAGTGTGGCCGACCTGAATTCCTCGCTGGGCCTGGATTCCAACGACTATATCCGCACCGTCCTCAGAAATGCGCTGGGCGACGACAAGGCCTCGTCGCTGCTGAACCGGATTCTCGGCGGCGGCGGTGATTCCAGCGGCATCGAAAGCCTGAAATGGATGGACGCCGAATCGGTGGCCGACCTCATCCACAACGAACACCCGCAGACCATCGCAACCATCCTGGTGCATCTGGAACGCGACCAGGCCTGCGAGGTCTTGGGCTGTTTCACGGAACGCCTGCGCAATGACGCACTGCTGCGCATCGCCACGCTCTCCGGCGTGCAGCCGACCGCGCTGCGCGAACTCAACGACGTGCTGACCAAACTGCTGTCCGGCAGCGACATACTGAAGAAACAGCCGATGGGCGGCACCCGCGCGGCGGCCGACATCCTCAACTTCATGAACGGCGAAAACGAATCCTCTGCCATGGAGTACCTGAAAAGCTACGACCCCGACATGGCGCAGAAGATCATGGACGAGATGTTCGTGTTCGAGAACGTCATGGACATCGAGGACCGCGGCATCCAGCTGCTGCTGCGCGAAGTGCAGTCCGATTCGCTCATCATCGCGCTCAAGGGCGCGTCGGAGGAAATGCGCGAAAAAATCTTCAAGAACATGTCGCAGCGTGCCGCTGAAATGATGCGGGATGACCTGGATTCCAAGGGGCCGGTTCGCCTGTCCGAGGTTGAATTGCAGCAGAAGGAGATTCTGATGATCGTCCGCCGTCTGGCCGATGAAGGCCAGATCTCGCTGGGCGGAAACGGGGAAGAAGCCTATGTCTAGCAGACAAGCTGCCAACGTCGTTTCCAGCGTGGATCAGCCGACCTGCACGCCCTGGGAGATGATCAGCTTCGATGCGGATCCGCATCCGGCCAAAAACGCGAGCTATGCCGGCGTCACCCTGCCGACGATCGAACAGATCACCGAAATCCAGGAGCAGGCAAGGCAGGAGGGCTATCACGCCGGCCATGCCGAGGGGCTCGCCGAGGGGCGCAAGGAAGCGGCCCGCGAAACCGCCAGACTGAGTGGTCTGGCAGACACGTTCTCCACGGAAGTCCGCAAGGCCGATGAAACCATTTCGAAGCAGATTCTCGATCTGTCGATCGATCTTGCCCGTGCGCTGTTGAAATCGGCGCTGACGATACGCCCGGAACTGGTCATCCCCATTGTCAAGGAAGCGGTTCGCTACCTGCCTGTCCTGCACCAGCCCGCCCTGCTCTTTCTGAATCCGGACGATGCCGTGCTGGTCAAGAGCAGGATAGGCGATGAGCTCACGAAAATGGGCTGGCAGCTAACCGACGATGTGCAGCTTGAACCCGGCAGTTGCCGCGTGGAAACGGCCAACAATCAAATCGATGCCTCGTTGCCCACCCGCTGGCAGCGCCTTGCCGCCTCGCTGGGCAAGGATTCCGACTGGCTGGTCCCCTGATCCGAATGGACACGCAACCCCACAGCGCCCGCTGGAAAGCCTACCTGCAGGATTGCAGCGAACTGCTGGCGATCGTGGAGCCGATGCAGGTGTCGGGTCGCGTCACCCGGGTGGCCGGTCTGGTGATGGAGGCGGTCGGCCTGAAACTGGCGGTCGGCAGCGCCTGCACCGTCCCGCTGCCCAACGGTTCGAAGCTGGAGGCCGAAGTGGTCGGCTTCGAGGGCGATCGGCTTTTCCTCATGCCGCAAAGCGACGTCGAGGGCATCGTGCCCGGCGCCCGCGTATTCCCGGTGGAAGTGATTCCCACCCTGCCCGGCCTGGGACAGGTCAACCACCCGCGCCGACGGCCGAGCGACCGCACCCGCCACCTGCCGGTCGGCGACGCCCTGCTCGGCCGCGTGCTCGACAGCAGTGGCCGACCGCTCGATAGCCTTGGCCCGGTGCACACCTCCGCCACTGCACCGCTCAACAACCGCGCCGCCAACCCGCTGTCGCGCGCGCCGATCACCGACATCCTCGATGTCGGCGTGCGCGCGATCAACAGCATGCTGACGGTGGGACGCGGCCAGCGCATGGGCCTGTTCGCCGGCTCCGGCGTCGGCAAGAGCGTGCTGCTGGGGATGATGGCGCGCTACACCAGCGCGGACGTGATCGTGGTCGGCCTGATCGGCGAACGCGGCCGCGAGGTGAAGGAATTCATCGAACAGATTCTCGGCGAGGAAGGTCTCGCGCGCGCCGTCGTGGTGGCCGCCCCCGCCGACACGCCGCCGCTGGTGCGCCTGCAGGGCGCGGCCTACGCCACCTCGATCGCCGAGCATTTCCGTGACCAGGGCAAGAATGTGCTGCTGATCATGGACTCGCTCACCCGCTATGCCATGGCGCAGCGCGAAATCGCGCTGGCCATCGGCGAGCCGCCGGCCACCAAGGGCTATCCGCCTTCGGTGTTTGCCAAGCTGCCGGCACTGGTCGAACGTGCCGGCAACGGCAAACCGGGCGGCGGCTCGATCACCGCCTTCTACACCGTGCTCACCGAGGGCGACGACCAGCAGGATCCGATTGCCGATGCCGCGCGCGCCATTCTCGACGGCCACATCGTGCTGGATCGTTCCCTGGCCGAGAGCGGCCACTACCCCGCCATCAACATCGAACAGTCGATCAGCCGTGCCATGCACAGCATCACCACGCCGGAACACCAGCAACTCGCACGACGCCTGAAAAAGCTGGTTTCGCGTTATGAACGCAGCCGCGACCTCATCAACGTCGGCGCCTATGCGGCAGGAACCGACCCGCTGCTGGACGAAGCCATCAAATTGCAGACGGGCATTGAAGCCTTTCTCCAGCAAAACATTTCCGAGCACTCGAACGCCCAGGAAAGCCTGGCCGAGCTCGAAGCCTTGTTCCAATAAACCGACGAACGACAGGCACACTGAATGGCCACCCCCTCCGCACTCAATACGCTGATCGATCTCGCGCACAAGGAAACCGACGAGGCCGCGAAACTGCTGGGCGCAGCGTTGCACGCCGGCGAAGAAGCGGAGCAGAAACTCGACCTGCTGATGCAGTACCGCGATGACTATGCCGCGCGCTGCCAGTCCAACCTGGCCACCGGGATCAGCACGACGCACTTCAACAACTTCCAGGTATTCATGCAAAAGCTCGACCACGCCATCGCCGGCCAGCAGACGGTCGTCAGCGATGCCAAACAGCGGATTGCCCAGGCACGTGCAGCCTGGCAGGCCTGCGAGCAGAAGAAAATGTCCTTCGTCACGCTGGCAGGCCGGGCAAGCAAGGAGCACGCGCGTCGCGAGCTGGGGCGCGACCAGAAACAAAACGACGAACACGCCGCCCGGCGCGCGCTGTACAAAAGAAACCCTTCCTGAAACAGGACACACTCCCATGAACGCGACACCCATGAATCTCAATCCGGGCAATGCTGTCCAGGCGCAGCCCGCCGCTGGCAAACAACAGGATTCCGCCACGCCGGACGTGCCGTTCAGCCAGGTCTTGTCCAGCGAGATCGCGCAGAACCGGAACAGCAGCGAGACCAAACAAGGCACCGATGCCGATGCCGGTCCAGATGCTGCGTCGCAGGCTGCCCGCCCGACAGAAGCCGGCGCGAACGCCACGGCCAAAGCCACAGAAGCCGAAGCGTCCACACGCGATCCGCTGGCCCCGCCCCT
Source organism: Thiobacillus sp. (assembly GCA_035562135.1). Taxonomy (GTDB): domain Bacteria; phylum Pseudomonadota; class Gammaproteobacteria; order Burkholderiales; family Thiobacillaceae; genus Thiobacillus. Next base: position 4,909 of record DATMWS010000123.1, read on the forward strand.
GGCAGAGAACGCCGCGATCGTGCCGGAGGCCTTGCTTGCGCTGGCGATCAACCCGGATCTGCTGAAGCCGGCGCCTGCCGGGACGGACAGTGTTGCCGCAGAACAGCCGCCCATCCTCGCTGCAGACACCTTGCTCTTCCAGAATGCCGGTAAAGGCCGGACACCGCGGGCAGCGCAGGCCGAACCGCTCGTCGACAGTGCGCGCGGCGCACAGAAAGGCGCACAGAAAATCGACCCTGCCCTGACAGGCAAGGCCAATTTTCATGCTGCCACGAACGCTGCAACGACTGCTGCCACGGCTGCTGCCACGAAAGCTGCCACAACGGCTGCGACGGCCACCGCTTTTTCGGGTCAGCTGGCGGCAGCCCGGCAGTCCGATACCATGAAGACAGGAGAATTCCTGTCGGACCTCATGAGCAATCCCGCCATGCGCCCCACCTCGCACGCAGTGCTTGAAACCCTGCCCACGCTCAATGACATCGCCTCCCCCAAATTGACCCCCACGGTGGGCACCACGGCCTGGAGCCAGGCCTTGGGTGAAAAAGTCGTGTGGATGGCGGCGGGCGCCCAGCAAACGGCCACGCTTACGCTCAACCCACCCAATCTGGGGCCGCTGCAGATCGTGCTGAATATTTCGAACGACCAGGCCACGGCCAGCTTTTTCTCGGCCCAGCCCGAAGTTCGCCAGGCGCTGGAGGCCGCCTTCCCCAGACTGCGGGAAATGATGAACGAGGCCGGCATTGAACTGGGGCAGGCAACGGTGAGCGCAGACACCCCCCGGCAGAACGACACGCCCGACCGCCAGGCACAACGGATCGTGCCGCCGTTTGGCACAGATGAGGCCGTCACCGCCGGTGTGCAGACAATTCATGCGCCTGTCCAGCAATCCGGGCGCGGCCTGATCGACACCTTCGCCTGAGGCGGCCTGTCCGCCTGCTTTGAAAGATTTGCGTCCCTTTTCGCCCTCTATTCCCGGCATCGAAGACGCTTGTTTCTTTCAATAATGACAAACATCCAGACCGCATTGTCCCTACAGAGGAACCGTATCGATGGCCAGACCTGCCGAAACCGCTGCACCTGTCGAACCTGACGAAGCTGCGGAAGCCACCCCATCCGGGAAGTCGAAAAAAAAGCTGTTCATCATCATCGGACTCCTCGTGGTTCTGCTGGGTGGCGGCGGTGCGGCCGCCTGGTTCTTCACCCGGCAGGACGGCACCCACAAGGAAGCCGAGGTGAAACCGCCGATAGTGCCGATATACCTGGCGCTCGAAACGTTCACCGTCAACCTTCAGGGAGGCGAGCAGTATCTGCAGACTGAAATCACGCTGCAGGTGGCCGATCAGGCTCAGGTAGACGCCATCAAGCTGCACATGCCGCGCGTCCGCAGCCGCCTGCTGGCCCTGCTCTCCAGCAAGCATGCCGAGGAGCTGATCACTGCGGAAGACAAGAAGAAACTCGCGCAGGAAATCGTGGCGCAAGTGAAGCTGCCGTTCGACCCGAAGGGCAAACCCCAGCAGGTTGACGACGTCCTGTTCACCTCGTTCGTGATTCAGTAAACACCCCCATGGCCGACAATTTTCTTTCGCAGGATGAAGTCGACGCGCTGCTGAAAGGCGTGACCGGCGAAGTCGACGAGGCGCCTGGCGAATCGGAAGATCGTACGGAGGTGCGCTCTTATAACCTGGCCACGCAGGAACGCATTGTGCGCGGCCGGATGCCGACGCTTGAAATCATCAACGAGCGTTTTGCGCGCCTGCTCCGCATCGGCCTCTACAACTTCCTGCGGCGCGGGGTGGAGGTTTCGGTCGGCCCGGTGCGGGTGTCGAAGTACAGCGAGTTCATCCGCAACCTGGTGGTCCCCACCAACCTGAACCTGGTGCAGTTCAAGCCGCTGCGCGGCACGGCGCTGATGATCTTCAACCCCGACCTGGTTTTTCTCATGGTCGACAACCTGTTCGGCGGCGACGGTCGTTTCCATACGCGCGTCGAAGGTCGGGACTTCACGCAGACCGAACATCGCATCATCCAGCGCATTCTCAATATTGTTTTCGAGGCTTACTCGAAGTCCTGGGAACCGATTTATCCGATCGAGTTCGAGTTCATCCGCTCGGAAATGAACACCCAGTTTGCCAACATCGCCACGCCCAACGAAGTGGTGGTGGCGGTCACCTTTGCCATCGAGCTCGGCCAGATCAGCGGCGAAATGCATTTCTGCATGCCGTATTCGATGATCGAACCCATCAAGGATCTGCTGACCAGCAGCCTGCAGGCCGAAAACCTGGAAGTGGACAAGCGCTGGATCCGCATGATGCGGCAACAGATCCAGCTGGCGGAAGTCGAGATCGTTGCCGATCTGGGCACGGCAGCGGTCAGTCTGCGCGACATCGTCGACATGAAAGTGGGCGACATCATTCCGCTCGACATTTCGCAAACGATCGAAGCCAAGGTGGACGGCGTGCCCGTGATGGAATGCGCCTACGGAAAATTCAACGGCCAATACACCTTGCGCGTCGAGAAATTGCTTTCAAGCAACTCGGCCGAGATGCAAACAGGAGATCAACATGTCTGAAGACACCACCCAAACCATTGCCGAAGACGATTGGGCGGCCGCCATGGCCGAACAAGCGCCCCCCGCTGCAGCGAGCCCTGCACAATTCCAGGAACTGTCCGGAACCACCACATCCGGCGGACTGGCCAAGGACATCGATTTCATACTCGACATCCCGGTGCTGATGACCGTGGAGCTGGGACGCACCAAGATTGCGATCAAGAACCTGCTGCAACTGGCGCAGGGATCGGTGGTCGAGCTCGACGGTCTGGCGGGCGAGCCGATGGATGTGCTGGTCAACGGCTGCCTGATCGCGCAAGGCGAAGTGGTGGTGGTGAACGACAAATTCGGTGTGCGCCTCACCGACATCATCACCCCCGCCGAGCGGATCCGGAAACTCAACAAATGAAGCCTGCTAGCCTGACCGCTGCGTGGGTGCTGCTGAGTCTGCCGGCACTGGCACACGCGGTTGAAACCCCGGTCACCACTCAGGCTCCCGCTGTCTCCGCCGCCGGCAGCCTGTTCCAGGTGTTCATCGGCCTGGTGGCCGTGCTGCTGCTGATCGCTGCCACCGCCTGGGTGGCCAAGCGGCTGGGCGTCACCCGCGGCGGCTCGTCCAGCCTGCTGCAGGTGGTCGCCAGCGCATCCGTCGGTACGCGCGAGCGTGTCGTGGTGGTTGAAGTGGGCGACGCCTGGCTGGTGGTGGGCGTGGCCCCCGGCAGCGTCAATGCGCTGATGACCCTGCCCAAGGGTGAAATCCCGTCAGCGGCCTCGCCCATCCTCAACGCCAGCTTTGCTGCGCGCCTGCAACACATGATCGAAAAGCGCCGTGACAAATAAGCTGCATCCACGCATGGTCAATGCGTTTTTCATGGTGTTCGCGCTGCTGCTGCTGCTGCCCTCCCTGGCGCTGGCCCAGAGTGCGGGTCTGCCCGCGTTCACCAGCACCCCGGCTGCCGGCGGCGGTCAGTCCTACACGCTGAGCCTGCAAACCCTGCTGCTGCTCACCTCGCTGTCGTTTTTGCCGGCCGCGCTGCTGATGATGACCAGCTTCACCCGCATCATCATCGTGCTGTCGCTGCTGCGGATGGCGCTCGGCACCCAGTCGACACCACCCAACCAGGTGCTGATCGGCCTGGCCCTGTTTCTGACGCTGTTCGTGATGGGCCCGACCTTCGACAAAATCTACGTCGAGGCCTATCAGCCGCTGTCGGAAAACCGCATCCAGATGCAGGAAGCGCTGGACAAGGGGGCGGTCCCCCTGCGCGCATTCATGCTGAAGCAGACGCGCGAGACCGATCTCGCCCTGTTCGTGAAAATGTCGGGCTCGGCCCCGATGAACTCGGCCGCCGACATCCCGATGCGCGTGCTGATCCCGGCCTACATCACCAGCGAGCTGAAGACCGCTTTCCAGATCGGCTTTGCCGTGTTCATCCCCTTCCTCATCATCGACATGGTCGTCGCCAGCATCCTGATGGCGATGGGGATGATGATGGTGTCGCCCGCCATCGTCGCCCTACCCTTTAAGATCATTCTGTTCGTGCTGGTCGACGGCTGGAATCTGCTGCTCGGCTCGCTGGCGCAAAGCTTTTACTAACCCGAGCCAGCCTGACCGAGACCCGCCATGACGCCCGAAAGTGTAATGACCATTGGCCGCACCGCCCTGGAAATGGCCATCCTGGTGGCGTCCCCGGTTCTGCTGGTCACGCTGGTCGTCGGCCTTGCCGTCAGCGTCTTTCAGGCCGCCACCCAGATCAACGACCCCAGCCTCTCCTTCATTCCCAAGGTGCTCGCGGTGCTCATCACCTTTGCCCTCGCCGGGCCGTGGATGCTGACCGTAATGACCGATTACATGCGGCGGGTGTTGACCGGCCTGCCCGGCATCATCGGCTGATTCCCGATCGCATTGGAGCCGATACTTTGTCGACCGCACCTCGCCGTGCTACAGCACTGTCTTCGGCTTGTCTTCGCGTCTCGACTCCAATGCGATCGGGAATAAACCCAATCAAAGTGTCATGATCAGCCTCACCGATGCCCAGCTCAATGCCTGGCTGATCAACTTCATCTGGCCGCTCACCCGTATTCTCGGCCTGATCATGGTGGCGCCGGTATTCGGTCACCGCGCCGTGCCCGCGCGCGTCAAGATCGGGCTCGGCATTTTCATCGCCCTGATCATCGCCCCCACCCTGCCGCCGATGCCCGATGTGGGACTGGGTTCCTGGCATGGCCTGCTCATCCTGGTTCAGCAACTGCTCATCGGCGTGGCGATCGGCTTCATCATGCGCGTCGTTTTTGCTGCGGTCGAAGCCGCGGGCGAAATCGTCGGACTGCAGATGGGCCTGGGGTTTGCGTCCTTCTTCGACCCGCAAAGCGCCGGCCAGACGCTGGTCCTCGCACGGTTCTTCAATATGCTGGCCGCACTGGTGTTCCTGGCGGTGAACGCCCACCTGCTGCTGCTCGGCGTGCTGGTCGACAGTTTTCAAAGCCTGCCCATCAGCACCCAGCCGCTCTCGGCTGCAGGGTTCTACAACGTGGCCTCCTTCGGCTCCAGCGTGTTTGCCGTCGGCCTGCAGCTGGCACTGCCGCTGATCGCCATCCTGCTGATGACCAACCTGTCGCTCGGCATCCTCACGCGTTCCGCGCCCCAGCTCAACATCTTTGCGATCGGCTTCCCCATCACCCTGGGCGTCGGTTTGATTATGCTGGACCTCACCCTGCCCTACTTCGCCCCCCAGCTTGAACAGTCGATCCAGAATGGGCTCAAGGCCACGACCATGGTGATCCAGACGCTGCGTCCCGGCGGGGCGTGAGCCCGGCCATGTTGTAGGAGGCGCGCCCTCGGGCCGATGCTGCGCAATACCTATTTGATTATTGCGCCCTTGCGCAGACCATGAAACGAAACCGGCCTGCGGTTCAGGCAGGCCGGTTTGCGGAGCGGACGGAGGCGCCCGCAGGACGCCCGGGTTAAAACCCCAGGCTATCGAGCAGATCGTCCACCTGTCCCTGGTCGGCCACCACATCGGTCTTGTTCGCCGGGTTGATCTGCGGGCCGTTGAGCAGGCCGCTGTTGGATTCCCGCTTCATCTCAGCCGGCGCATAGTCGATCAACAACTGAACCAGTTGCTGTTCCATGCCATGCGCAAGATCGGTCACCTTGCGGATCACCTGGCCGGTGAGATCCTGGAAATCCTGCGCCATCATGATGTCCAGCAACTGCTGCTTGGTGGCGCTGGTGTCGTTGCGCATGTCGGCCAGGCATTGCATGGTCATCGTGGCCATGTCACGGTAATTGGCTTCCGAAAAGGGCGCTTTAAAGGCGGCCTGCCAGCCATTCAGGATTTCGTCGGCGCCCGCATCGATCCGCTCCTGCATGGGAATGGCGGCATCGGTGGCATTGAGCACGCGCTGCGCCGCCTGCTCGGTCATGCGCGCCACATAGTTGAGGCGTTCCCGCACATCGGGAATATCCGCAGTTGCCTTTTCCAGCACCTTGTCGAAACCCAGCTCGCGCAGGCTGTCGTGCAAGGTGCGGGTAATCTGACCAACCCGCGCCAGCATTTCGTCGTGTTCGCCTCCCTCGGCATGCGACCCCACACGGGCGTCAGCCCGTAGTGGATCGGAGTCCCCCTGGGGGACACTCACGGCATTGAACGCGGTGGTGTCAACCGCGGAGCTGGCGAATTGCGTATCCACGTCAGGCCCCTGCTTTTTCAAGTTTTTCGAATATCTTCGCGAGCTTCTCGTCCAGGGTAGCGGCGGTGAAAGGCTTGACCACGTAGCCGTTGGCACCGGCCTGGGCCGCGGCGATGATGTTTTCCTTCTTGGCTTCGGCCGTGACCATCAGCACCGGCAGCTTGGACAACGCAGCATCGGCACGAATGTTCTGCAGCATGGTCAGACCATCCATGTTGGGCATGTTCCAGTCGGACACGACGAAGTCGAAGTTGCCCGCACGCAGCTTGGCCAGGCCATCGGCGCCGTCTTCCGCCTCTTCGACATTGGAATAACCCAGTTCCTTGAGCAGATTGCGCACGATGCGGCGCATCGTGGAAAAATCGTCAACTACCAGAAATTTCGTGTTCGGATCGGCCATACGTAACTCCAAAAATGCGGTTTATTTTGCTACTGGAAGAATCGGCAAAGCGGCGTCAAACTTGAGCCGATAAGCCACCAGAAAAAAATCGATTCACGCGAAGGGTCAAGGGATTCAAACCCGCATCGCGCGGTTGCCATGCGCCGCAAAGAATTGCAGCACCCGCCCCGGCAATTCGTGCAGGGGGCCGACATCATGGGTGGCGCCGATGGCGATAGCTTCCTTGGGCATGCCGAAGACCACGCACGAGGCTTCGTCCTGCGCCACGTTGTAGGCGCCGGCCTTTTTCATTTCCAGCATCCCCGCCGCGCCGTCCTTGCCCATGCCGGTGAGGATGACGCCGACCGCATTCTTGCCTGCCGCGACCGCGGCCGAACTGAACAGGACGTCGACGGAGGGACGATGGCGGTTGACCGGCGGCCCCTGATCGAGTTTGGTCATGTAGTTGGCGCCGCTGCGCACCAGCAGCAGGTGGGAATGCCCCGGCGCCAGATAGGCATGACCCGGCAGCACGCGTTCCCCGCCTTCGGCTTCCTTGACGGAAATCTTGCACAGTTTGTCGAGCCGGTTGGCGAACGAACGCGTGAAGCCTTCCGGCATGTGCTGGGTGATCAAGATGCCGGGGCAATCCGACGGCAGCTGGATCAGAAAATCCTTGATGGCTTCGGTGCCGCCGGTGGACGCGCCGATGATGATCAGCTTTTCGCTACTGGTTAACGGGTTGCGCAGCGGCGCCAGCGAGATGCCGTCGGCCTGGCCCTGCACCTTGACTCGTGGCTTGATATTGGCCCGTGCCGCAATGCGGATTTTCTCAGCAATCAGGTCGGCGTATTCGAGCATGCCGCTCTGGATCGACATCTTGGGCTTGGTGACGAAATCGACGGCGCCCAGTTCCAGCGCGCGCATGGTGATTTCCGATCCCCGCTCGGTCAGCGACGACACCATCACCACCGGCATCGGACGCAGCCGCATCAGCTTCTCGAGAAACTCGAGGCCGTCCATTTTCGGCATTTCCACATCCAGCGTGAGCACGTCCGGATTGGTTTGCTTGATCAGGTCGCGCGCCACCAGCGGGTCGGGCGCCGCGCCCACGACTTCCATGTCCGGCTGACTATTGATGATCTCCTTCATCACGCCGCGGATCAGCGCCGAATCATCCACAATTAGAACCTTGATTTTCATGATGCTTGCTTTCTTTCGGTCAGAACAGGTCGACGTCTCCGCCCACCGGATTGGTCTTGAGTCGGCTTGCGTAATCCTGCTCGCGCTTCACCAGTGTGTAGTTATTGAGCTGTTTGAGTTTCTTCACCAGAACCTTGCCGGTGGCCGGGAAGAAATACACCTTGCGCGGATGAACATCGTTCAGATCTTCGGCCACGATGCGGATGTTTTCTGCACGTAGAAAATCGCGCACAAACTGGGCATTGCGTTCACCCACGTTGATGCTGGTAAAGCCGCGCAGCACATTGCCGCCGCCGAACACCTTGGCTTCCAGGTTCTCGCGTCGGGCGCCTGCCTTGAGCAACTGGTTGATCAGCACCTCCATGGCGTAGGCGCCATAACGCATCGACGCCGAGGCCGGGCTGCCGGCATCACCACCGCCGTCCGGCAGCATGAAATGGTTCATGCCGCCGACCCCCGAAACGCGATCGCGCACGCATGCCGCCACGCAGGAGCCCAGCACCGTGACGATCATCATCGGCTTGCGGGTGAAGTAATACTCGCCGGGCAAAATCTTGGCGGTTTCGCAGTCGAATGTCCGGTCGTAATACAGGTTGGTCGCGAGCTGCTCTTCAATTGCAGGATTCATGCAGGTTTCCTTGCACCCCCATGTCGGGGATCCAGCTCGTAGACTGTCTTGCCGCGCAGCTTGAACGCATCGGTCGCGTACATGAAATTCTCGGAATGCCCGGCAAACAGCAGCCCATCCGGCTTCATCAGCGGCACAAACCGCGTCAGTATCTTGCTCTGCGTGGGCTTGTCGAAGTAAATCATCACATTGCGGCAGAAGATGACATCGAATGGCCCGCTCAGCGGCCAGCTACTGGCCAGCAGATTGAGTGGCTTGAATGTCACGAGCTGACGCAACTCGGGGCGCACCCGCACCAGCCCGGAACGCTCCCCCTTGCCGCGCTGAAAGAAGCGTTTGACGCGATCCGGCGTCATCTTGTCGATCCGGTCGATCGGATACACCCCGTTCGCCGCCGTCTCGAGCACATTGGTATCGATATCCGTGGCGATGATGCTGACCGGTGGCGTGAGCGTGCCGAACGCCTCGCACACGGTCATGGCAATCGAATAGGGCTCTTCCCCGGTCGAACTGGCCGAACACCAGATCGACAGCGATGTCTTCCTGTTCAGGATGTGCTCGGCCAGAACCGGAAAATGGTGTGCCTCGCGAAAAAACGAAGTCAGGTTGGTGGTCAGGGCATTGGTAAAGGCCACCCACTCCTCGCCATCCCGCCCGCCCTCCAGTCCGTCGAGATATTCCTCGAAGGTACTCAGGCCCTTCGCTCGCAGGCGGCGCGCCAGACGGCTGTAGACCATCTCCTGCTTGCTTTCGCCGAGCGATATGCCGGCCTGTTTGTAAATCAGGGCACGCACGCGGGCGAAATCACGCGGCGTGAACTCGAATATCTTGGCGGTGTCCGCAGGGTTATTCAATGCTGGCTTCATGTCGAAATTACTTGTTTGCTCAATGCCGCGCTCTCAACACAAACGCCTGGTTAAAATCGAGTCCGGTCAAATCGAACCCGCTGTGACAGTACCGTACAGCGCCACACGACGTTTACAAGTCAGTCGTCCCACGACAGGGCCAACCGGTCTGACCCTCCCTCTGTTATCACCCGCCAGCCAGCAGCTTCTGGCGTTTGGCGGGGCTGGCTGCTGATGCCTGCGCCCGGCTATCCGTCTTGAAGGGCGTCCTTGACTCGTGCTGAGCCGAAATGCGCCCCCCCTGTACCAGCGTGAAGGCGCCCACCAGTTCCGTAAGCTTCAACGCCTGCTCCTGCAGGCTCTCGGCCGCCGCCGCGGCCTGTTCCACCAGCGCGGCGTTCTGCTGGGTGATTTCGTCCATCTGGCCCACCGCCTGGTTGACCTGCTCGATACCAGCGCTCTGTTCCTGGCTGGCGCTGGCGGTGCCACTGATAATGTCCGCCACCAGCTGCACCGACGTCACGATGTCGTCCATCGCTTCGCCTGCTTCGTCCACCAGTTTTCTGCCCATCTCGACCTGTTCCACCGAATCGCTGATCAGGGTCTTGATTTCCTTGGCCGCGCTCGCGCTGCGCTGCGCCAGGTTGCGCACTTCGGAGGCCACCACGGCAAAGCCGCGGCCCTGTTCGCCGGCACGCGCGGCTTCCACCGCTGCGTTCAGCGCCAGGATGTTGGTCTGGAACGCAATGCCGTCGATGACGCCGATGATGTCGGCAATCTTGCGCGAGCTTTCCTTGATCGATCCCATGGTGTTGATCACCTGCCCCACCACCTCGCCGCCCTTGACCGCAATATCGGCGGTCGACAGCACCAGCTTGCTGGCATGATGCGTGTTCTCGGCATTCTGCTTGACGGTGCTGGTCAACTCTTCCATTGAACTGGCGGTTTCTTCCAGCGAGGAGGCCTGCGATTCGGTGCGGCCGGACAGGTCGGCATTGCCCGCGGCTATCTCCCTGGCACCCATGCTCACCAGCCCGGTGCTTTGCTTGATCTGCCCGACCAGCAGTTTGATGTTGATCTGCAGAATGCGCAGCGACTGCATCAGATCGACCAGCTCATTCGCGCCATCGGCCACGATCCGCCCCGTCAGATCGCCTGCACTCATGCGCTCGATATCCTGCTTGGCGCGTTCAATGGGCATGACGATCGTACGAAACAGGAAAACAGCGAACACCCCAGCCAGCGGCACCCCCAATGCGGCGATCGCCATCAGCCAGCCGGTGAACTGCTGATTGGCCTCGGTTGATGCAAGCCAGGCCAGAATACCCATCACCACAAACAAGCTGGCCATCGCAATAGCGGCCAGCCCCAGCACGACTCTCAGGGAAAGTGCCTTTAGTGCGCCGAAATGCTGCAAGAAAGAACGTCTGACCGCTCTGCCTTCCTGAATTTCGAGCCCCTTGTCGCCGGACTTGATGGCGCGGTAGGCACTCTCTGCGGCCTGGACCTGTTCGCGGCTGGGTTTGGTCCGGATCGAGGCATAGCCGACAACTTGCTGGTTTTCGATGATGGGTGCGGCATTGGCCTCGACCCAGTAATGGTCGCCGTTCTTGCAGCGGTTCTTCACCAGGCCGGTCCACGCCTTGCCGCTCTTGAGGGTGCGCCAGAAATCCGCGAAAGCCTCCTCCGGCATGTCCGGGTGACGCACGATGTTTTGCGGCGCCCCGATCAGCTCTTCTTCGCTGAAGCCGCTGATGTTGACGAAGTCCTGATTGACGTAGGTGATGTTGCCGTGCAGGTCCGTCTTCGACACCACCGTTTCCGTGTCTTCAAGGACATACTCGACATTCGTGACGGGCATGTTGGATCGCATTGCTTGTATCCTTCAAAAGTCAGACTTGTAGCTTGTTATATCGGCCTAAAATTCACCTTCTGGATGGCCCGCCTGCACTTAATTCCGAGAATGGCGCCTTAAAACGCTTCCCACTCTTCCTTGCTGCCGCCAGCGGCAGCCAGCTTCTTCGGCCGTGCGACTGCAGCCGCTGCCGCTTTGGGTTTGGTCGGCAAGGCCCTGGCCCTGTCGCTCAACACCGGCAGCTCCGCACGCTGGCTGTTCATGCCATCCAGCTTGAACACGCTCACCGCCTCGGCCAGCTTGGCCGCCTGCTCCTGCAGGCTCTCGGCCGCAGCCGCCGCCTGTTCGACCAGGGCGGCGTTCTGCTGCGTCGCGTCATCCATCTGGGTGACGG
>DATMWS010000124.1:0-20464 GCA_035562135.1 Thiobacillus sp.
CTTCTACTGCTTCGACGACTGAGGCGGGCCGTTTATTTCGGGAATCGAAGCCGCCCCGGTAAAATCCCGGGATGATTGTCTATCTCCACGGCTTCAATTCCTCCCCCGCCTCCGGCAAGGCCAAACAGCTGGGTGAGCACATGGCGAGCCTCGGCCGACAGGCGGACTACGCCTGCCCGGCCCTGCCCAGCAGCCCGCGCGAGGCCATCGCCGAGGTCGAAGCGACGCTGGCGCACAGCCGGCCTGATGCCGTCACGCTGGTCGGCAGCTCGCTGGGCGGGTTTTACGCCACCCATCTGGCGGAAAAACACGGCTGGAAGGCGGTGCTGGTAAACCCGGCGGTGCATGCGCACACACTGCTGCGTGACGCGCTCGGCCCCCAGACCAACTGGCACAGCGGCGAGAAGTGGGTGTTCACCGAAGCGCATCTGGCCGAGCTCGCTGCGTTGGATGTGGCCACCATCACCCTGCCAAAACGTTACCTGCTGCTGGCGCAGACCGGCGACGAAGTACTCGATTACCGCGATGCGGTGGCCTACTACGCGGGTGCCACGCAGATCATCGAAGACGGCGGCGACCACGGCTTTGCCGGGTTCGAGCGCCACTACCAAACCATTCTGGATTTCTGATTTTTCATGCACCTCATCTTTGAAGAGGACGGCCACTTCAAGGCCGGTTCCATCCTGTCCGAAACCGACGCCACGGCGCAGGTGGAAACCGCATCGGGCAAGCGCACCAAGATCAAGACGGCCAACATCCTGCTGCGCTTTGCCGCGCCCGCACCGACCGAGGTGATGCAGCAGGCCGAAATCCTGTCGCAGGAACTTGACGCCGACTTTCTGTGGGAGGTGGCGGGCAGCGAGGAATTCGGCTTCGAGCAGCTGGCGCAGGAATACTACGGCCACGCGCCGACGCCACCGGAATCGGTGGCGCTGCTGCTGAAACTGCACGCCTCGCCGATCTATTTCCACAAAAAGGGCAAGGGACGCTACCGCCCGGCGCCAGCCGAGACGCTGGCGGCGGCCAAGGCCGGGCTGGAGAAAAAGCGGCTGGCGGCGGAAAGGCAGGCGCACCTTGCAGCGGAGCTCGCCGCCTTCCGCCTGCCCGCGGAATACACCTCGCTGATCCCGCGCATCCTGATCGCGCCGGACAAGAACACGCTGGAATACAAGGCGCTGGAAGACGCGGCGGCGGCCACCGGCTTGTCGCAACTGCGGCTGATTGAACGCTGCGGCGCCATTCCGTCGACGCTCGACTTCCATCTGGCCAGCTTCCTGCTGGAATACTTTCCGCGCGGCACCGGCTTCGTCCCGGTCACCGAGCCGCTCGACCCGCCCGAACTGCCGAAAAGCAGCGTGCGCGCATTTTCCATGGACGACGAGGCGACCACCGAGATCGACGATGCGCTGTCGGTCGAGTGGCGCGACGACGGCAGCATCCGCGTCGGCATCCACATCGCCGCACCCGCGCTTGGCATTACCCCCGGCTCCGAACTCGACAAAGTGGCGCGCGAGCGGCTGTCGACCGTTTATTACCCCGGCGACAAGATCACCATGCTGCCGGAGGCGCTGATTCACCATTACACGCTGGGCGAAACCCACGACTGCCCGGCCTTGTCGCTCTATGTAGACGTGGCGGCCGACCTGCGCGTGCTTGGCACCGAAACCCAGCTCGAAATGGTGCACATCGCCGACAACCTGCGCCACGAGACGCTGGAGGTGCAGTTCAACGCCGATACCCTCGGCAATCCCGCCGCACCCGATTATCCCTGGCGCCGCGAGCTCGAATGGCTGCATGACCTGGCCGCCGTGCTGGAGGCCGGACGCGGCAAGGCCGACACGGTCGACCGCGTCGACTATAACTTCAAGGTCGACGGCGAGCGCATCAGCATCGTGCCACGCAAGCGCGGCAGCCCGATCGACAAGGTGGTGTCGGAACTGATGATTTTCGCCAACGCCCACTGGGGCGGCTGGCTGGCGGAAAAGCGCGTGCCCGGCATCTATCGCGCGCAGTCCAACGGCAAGACGCGCATGACCACCGCGCCCGACCCGCATGTCGGCCTCGGCGTCGACCAGTATGCGTGGTCGTCGTCGCCCTTGCGGCGCTATGTCGACCTGGTCAACCAGCGCCAGCTGATCAGCCTGGTCCAGGGCACCGACCCGGTGTACCCGCCGCGCAGCGAGCAGCTGTTTTCGGTGGTGCGCGAGTTCGAGCTGGCGTACGACGCCTACAATGAATTCCAGCGGCGGCTGGAGCGTTACTGGATGCTGCGCTGGATGCAGCAGGAAAACGTCCATGAAGTCACGGCCAATGTCATCCGCGAAGACCTGGTGCGCATCGACACCCTGCCGATGGTGACGCGCGCACCGTCGGTGATGGGCATCGCGCCGGGTTCGAAAGTGCGGCTGGCGATTTCCAGCATCGACCTGCTCGACATCAGCTTTCACGCCGAGTATCTGGAAACCGTGACGCCGCCGCCTGACAGCACTGCCGTCGTTCCGTAGAATCAGGCTTGTCCGACCTTTCAAGCACATGATGTCCGCTGCCCCGCCCCCTCTCGCCGAACCGTCCAAGCAAGGCACGCGCATGGCGCTGGCGCTGCTGGCGTCGGCGGCGGTGCACGGCATGATGCTGTCAACCCAGTTCGTGCAGGTCAACCCGCGCCTGTTCGAGGACCCCAACCTGCCGATGGAGGTGGTGCTGGTCAACGCCAGAAGCGCGGAATCACCGCTCAACCCCGACGCGCTGGCGCAGGTGAGTCTGGCCGGCGGTGGCAACACCGACGAGGACCGCCGCCTGAAAAGCCCGCTGCCCGCCAGCAGCCAAACCCAGAGCGGCAGTGAGGAAGCGGCCTTGCAGGCGCGCGTGGCCATACTGGAACAACAGGCGAAAACCCTGTTGACCCAGCTGCGACCCAACGGCCAGCTGCAAGAGCGACCGCAGGTGGCACCGCCCGTTCCGGTTCAGCCCGTCATCGATGCCAGCCAGTTCAACCAGCAGGCACGCGAGATGGCGCAGTTGCAAGCGCGCATCTCGCAGCAGTGGGACGAGTATCAGAAACGTCCCAAACGCGCCTTTGTCGGCGCCAACGTCAAGGAGTACGCGTTTGCACGCTACGTCGAGGACTGGGTCACCAAGGTCGAGCGGGTCGGCAACGTCAACTACCCCGAAGCCGCGCGCCGCCAGGGCCTTTACGGCAGCCTCAGGCTGACCGTGTCGATCCACGCCGATGGCCGCATCGAAAAGGTCGAAGTCGATCGCTCGTCCGGCTCCAAGATTCTCGACACGGCTGCGATCAGGATCGTCGAGCTCGCCGCGCCCTACGCGCGCTTCCCCGACGACATGCGGGAAAAGGCCGACATCTTGTCGATCACGCGAACCTGGACCTTCACCCGCTCGGATCAGCTGGTGGGAACAGACTAAGCGGCGGCCAATCCTGCTCATGTATAATATTATGATTTGCTTATACATTTCGGAGTCAGACCATGCATACCGGCACCACGCTTACCCAGTTCATCATTGAAGAACAACGCCGCACCGCTGGCGCCACCGGCGATTTCACTTCGCTGCTTAACGACGTCGTCATCGCCTGCAAGGCAATTTCCAATGTCGTCAACAAAGGCGCGCTGCTGGGCGTGATGGGCTCACTGGATTCCGAAAACGTGCAGGGCGAAACGCAGAAGAAGCTCGACGTCATCACCAACGAAATCATGATCCGCTCCAACGAGTGGGCGGGCCACCTGGCCGGCATGGCGTCCGAAGAAATGGACGAACCCTATGCGATCCCCGGTCAGTATCCGCTGGGCAAATACCTGCTGGTTTTCGATCCGCTCGACGGCTCGTCCAACGTCGACGTCAACATTTCCGTCGGCACCATTTTCTCGATCCTGAAAGCGCCGGTCGCCGGCCGCGCCGCCAAGACCGAGGACTTCCTGCAACCCGGCGTCCAGCAGGTCTGCGCCGGCTACGCGATCTACGGTTCGTCGACCATGCTGGTGCTGACTTTCGGCCACGGCACCAACGGTTTCACGCTCGACCGCGACGTCGGCGAATTCGTGCTGACCCACCCCAACATGACCATCCCCACCGAAACCAAGGAATTCGCGATCAACGCGTCCAACATGCGTTTCTGGGAAAAGCCGGTGCAGCGCTACGTCGACGAATGCCTGGCCGGCAAGACCGGTCCGCGCGGCAAGGATTTCAACATGCGCTGGGTTGCCTCGATGGTCGCCGAAGTGCACCGCATCCTCACCCGCGGCGGCATCTTCATGTACCCCAAGGACACCAAGGATCCGGCCAAGGCCGGCAAGCTGCGCCTGCTGTACGAAGCCAACCCGATGGCCTTCATCGTCGAACAGGCGGGCGGCGCCGCCACCACCGGCCGCGAGCGCATCCTCGACCTCAACCCCGAAGGCCTGCACCAGCGTGTGCCGGTGATCCTCGGCTCCAAGACCGAAGTCGACACCGTGACCGGCTACCACCACGAAAAGGCTGCCTGAACGCGATCGATTCCCGGCTTTAAAAGTCGGGTCGAAAACTCCGGGCGATGCACGGACCGGACAAATGACAAACCCCACCCTTGAAACATAAGGTGGGGTTTGTTTTTGGCGGGCTCTCAAGCCGAGAAGAATTGCCCTGTTGACTTAAGACTTTAAGTCTTCACATGTCACGCAAGCTCTCTGCTGATGCGCGGAGCGTACCGCTTTTACGATCAAGCCAGGTCATGCCCACGCTGTCCGTTTCGATATGTGATGCACGCTAAAACCGCGGCATGCGCTGCGCCTTGCCTCCCCCAAATGGACGCGGCCCGTACTGTTCAGTACGGGCCGCGTCTTGTTGCCTTCCTGTCTAGTTACGGGTTGGCCGGCTCACCGTCCCCCGCTCCCTGACCGAACTCCCAGGCGTTGCTGGGGATGTAGCCTTCCAGCCACCAGACCCGGCGTGCCATGGCATCAGACGAAAGCACCTCGTCCCACTGTGTTTCGTTATTCTCCACGGGGTGCTCCAACTGCGCCCAGACACCGTAGAGGAACTGGCCTCCCGGGCTCGCCGTCAGGCTGGCCTCGCTGGCCTCAAGGCCAGGTTTGCCCTGCTCCAACTGGTCGAACTCATTGCAGAAGCCAGTACCGACCACGTGTGCAGGCACCTCGTTGTCGTGCGGGTTCGACGGGTAGCACTGGCTCAGATCGGACAGTTCTGCCCACACCTGGTAGTGATCGCCGAACTTCACCGCACGGCTGTAGAAGAGATCCAGCGGCTCCGGCTCGCCCTCCACGGTCGTCTTGTTGTCGCCGGTCTCGTACACGATGAAGTAGCGCGAAGGATTCCGCACGTCGTCTCCCCTCGGATTCGTAATGCCCGTACCGAACGGATCCGCGGTGTTGCTGACGCCCTGCGGAGAACCCGAGATCGCGAAGCGCGGGTCGAGCGTGGTGATCTTCATCGCTTTGTGCTGCGTCACGTTGCGGGCCTGCTCGTTACGGCCGGCGAGATAGGTATTGCACACGCCGGGTTCGACTAGGTCGCCCCCTGCCTGCGTCTCGTCGCTGCGGAAGGTTTCGCAGGTGACCGTACCCGCGCCGGTATGCGTGCTTGCATCCCAGTGCGTGTAGCTGGCCGGCAGGGTCGTCCAGGTCAGACCACCGTTGAACGAGCGGCGAATATACAGCTCGTAACGGTCGTTGCCCTTGGCGTTGAGGCGCCAGTTGGGCGACCAGGCGTACAGCATCATGACGAAGTCGCCGTCCAGGAAACCGCGATGCCCCTTGGCCACGTCCAGCGGGTTGTACCAGGACTGGTCGCGCAGGGTATTGCCGACCTTCAGCGCACCCACATCGATCCGCTGGTCGTTGGCACAGCTTTTCACCGTGCCGTCGATGTCTTTGTAGCTGTCCGCGGGCGACTGGCACTGGTGCCAGGACAGAACCTTGGTGGTATTCCCTTCACCCTGGACAACCCCCTGCAGGATCGGATTGGTGTCGCCAATGCCGTAGAGCGAGCTCTTCGTGAAATCGACCTGCGGACAGGCGACCGTCTCACCCGTGGCGGAATCCTGACAGATATCCGGGATGGTGGCCGAGAGGTTGAGGGCCGAATCCAGACAGAGCCCTTCCGGATAGTAGGGGTTGGCTACCGTTTTATACGCCCACTTGGAACAGGCCATGTTGCGGAAGGCGTAGGGGTTGCCGTTTACAGCAAGCTTCCAGCCAGTGGGAATGAGGATACGGCGCGACATGACGTCGGCCGGTCCACCCTGGTTCATGCCGCCCTGTTTCCAGGTGGGCAGCGCGATCAGGCGCCCCTTGGCCTTGGTCGTCCCGGTCACCTTGTAGATATCCTGCGCCAGCAGACTGCCGCGACGGGCGATCTCGGTATTGTAGATATCGTGGTTGTAGGTGCCGAAATTCCACAGCAAGGACGTATTGACCACCGGATAGAAGTTGCCGGTCTCCCAATCCACCTCGGGCTGGTTGAGCATGCTGCCATGGCTGGTCAGATTGGCAACCAGGCCGTCAGCCGTCTTGCCGCCGACGGTGTCGGTCAGCTTCATGCTGAAGGTGTGGTACCAGATGTTCTTGCCCTCGTCGAAGGCGACGCACTCGGGGTCGTTATTGGCGGTCGGCTCGCACGGAATGGTGCCGTCCTCGAAGGTGAACTTGCCGAGGCCCTTGTCCTCCTCGGTCACCACCACCGCGAAGGCGCTGTCGGCCGGATCGGTCAATATGCCGCTGGACGCATAGCCATACATGCCGAGGCGCGGCCGGGTCGCGGCCGTGTTGCCGACATTGGCCAGGCCGTCCGCGGAAACGCAGATGTCGGACGGCGTGCCTGCCTGGCCGGTGGGAATCTGGATGATGTGCGCGCACATGTCCTTGAGGCCGTACGCAAGGGGATTCAAAACATCCGTCCTCGCGATGGCCGACCCGTTGCAGTAGGGCTGCGGATTCGTGACATTGCACTTGGCATTGTCGGTCAGGCGCATGGGCATGGCGAACGGCACGAAGGGCTTGGGCTTCTGGGTGATGTCGCCAGCGGCCGCAGCCGTGTACTGCGCAAAGGTCATGGGCGTGGCGCCCGACTCAACGGCCGGGTCCTGCACTACGTCGAACTTGTCCCATGGGATATAGGAATACCAGACGTCGGTCTGGCTGTTGGCGATGGCGCCGCTCCAGCCCTCGCCGGGGCCTTCGCCCTGTCCGGGACGCAGGCCATCGGGATCCTCCTGCCAAGTGATGGCGCACCCGGCGCCCGCCACGCAGATGGTCTCGATGCGGTTGACGTCACGCCGGCCGGAAGTCAGGCGCTCGGCCTTGAACCAGCGCATGTAGCTGGCTTCGGCAGCTGCGGTTCTCGGGTCATTGCCCTGAACGAGGACGCCGCGCGCGGTCCACAGGCAGCTGAATGGCACCTGGCCGACAGGCCAGTTCTGTTCGAACTTGTCCTCGGCATAGTCGACAAAGCCTTGCTGACCGCCAACGCCGAACATGTCGACGAGAAAGAGGTCATCCTTGGATGCGGTCGCCAGATTGATGCCCATATAGGCGGCAATCGCAGCGCGACGGGCTGCCTGTTCCGGTGTCGGTTCCTCGGTATCGAGGGAATAGTTCGGCTGTCCGCTGGAACAGAATCGGCTGGGCCACGCGACGAGCACCCTGTTGCCGGCAATGGCGTGGAAGGTGTTGATCACATCGCCGGGATAAGCGCCTTCCGTATCGGCGAAGAGCGGCACATCCGTCCGCACCACGTTGCAGCCGCCGCCACCAGCGCTGCCGTCGCATGAGGTTTCAGATGCGGACTCGGACAGGTTGGTGTTCTTCCAGGTCAGGCCGTCGTCGAGGCTGACCGAGGCGTAGGCGTCGCGCTTGCCGTGGCCGACGAAGCCGAGTCCTTCGACTGTCTCCACCGGGCCGTAAATATAGGCACCGATCAGCGGCTTGGCATAGCTTTCGCTGTACCTGGTCGCGCCATCGGCATCGAAGTAGTCGATGAGCGTCGTGGCGCCGTTCGCTTCCTGCGCCGGCACGTAGAACTTCATCTGGGCGATGAAGGCATGTTCTGCTTCCGACACGTAACCCGGTATCGGAACTGCGTTGCCTTCGTGGGATATGCTCTTCAGTACCGGCTTGCCTAGCGCATCGGCGGCACCGTCGTCTGCCATGGCCAAGCTAGATGACATCGCTGTCATCACGGCCAGGGTAAAGATTCGTAATTTACTTATGTTCATTCTATGTGCCTCCGCATATTCAGAATCTTTAAATTTAATTAAAAACCGCTCTGTCAATGACAGATTGGTACCAAGCAATTAGCGTGCTCGGATTTTTATCCCATCAAATATCAAAGGGTTATTGTGCAGCCGCCGTTCAAGGGGAGTTCGAGTGTAAGAATTTCCGACATAGGCATCCACTTTCCCCCTGCGCCTACAAAACAAAGCCCCGATTTCAATCTAGTGCAGGGCGGGTATTCTGGTAGGTGCTTGCAGAAATATCTTGCTGGCATCAGTCCCACTTCCTGACGCGCAGGCATGCAGGGTGGGCAACCGCGCTGCGACGGCCCGATCACGTCACGCTCTGAAACCCCTCTGCACGCTGCGGGAATAGGGCGGAATCCGCTGCTGGCCCAGCCAAGCATTCATCGTGTAAAGAATTCCGACACGCACATCCGATTTGCCTCTACCGCCAAATAATTCAACTTTTTTGATCTAGTCTGAAGTCGGTGTTTTTGCAGGCGCCTGCAGGAATAACGTGCAGGGATCGGTCCCGCTTCCTGACGCGCAGGCACGCAGGGGGCACCCCTTCTGCGACGCCCCGATCACGTCACACTCTGTAACCAAACAGCACGCAGCGGAAACATGGAGGACACCGCTGCCCTCTAAGATGAGCAGCAATGAGGTGTCGAGCAGCCCGACGACAAACCAGAGCCTTCAACCCAAGCAGACAGGAGCACACAATGCATCAACCCTTCTTGATCATCAGCGTATTGGCAGTTACCTTGAGCGTCGGCGGCGCAGCCTATGCAAAAGGACCGGGTAGCGCCGGCGGCGGCCAGGGCTATGGCACCATGAGCGGACAGGGCGTGAACAACCCGAATACCCAGGCAAAGGAAAAGGATGGCAGCGGCGCGCAGCATGAAAACCGCACCACGACCGAGGAGCAGAAGGAAGTGAAGACCCAGAACGAGGCGCATATCCAGCAGAAGACCCAGACCCAGGTAAAGCCCAAGGCGCCGGGCGACGAACCGAAACAGCTGCAGGAGCAGATCCAGGAGGAAAGCCAGCAGCAACTGCGGGTCAAACCCTAAGCCCGCTTCGCACGCCCTGCGGCGCGGCGACAGCAACAAAAAGGCGGCCTGTTGGCCGCCTTTTTTGTCAGTGCACGTCAGGCGTGCGGGCGTGCCCGCTCATCCTTCAGCCGCCGCGCGCGCCCTCAGGCACGCTGCCTGCGGCGCATGGCCCCCAGACCGGCGAGGCCGATGCCGAGCAGCGCCAGCGAGGCCGGCTCCGGAACGGATCCGACGCGCAGGTCGGCCGCGGCAATATACGCACCGCCCAGCCTAAAGGACTTGATGATCGCGGACGACTGGCTGAAGCCCCAATCCTCACCCTCGTTGATGCCGCCGGGGGTGGAGATGCTGAGGTCATGGCTTTCGATCAAGGTGTTGTTGATATCGTAAATCGCCATGTAGGGCGTACCATAGTCAACATCTGTGGATGTCGCATAGTTCAGGAAGGCCAACACCGAGGAAACCCGCCTATCGAAGGTGATGGTCATGAACGGGTCTGGGTTGTTCGGGTCCGTGTTATCCGTGTTCAATCCGATATACGTGAAGCTGCCATCCCAATAGCCGTTACTGTTAAGGCCATAGCCATATTCCCCGCCATACACGGAATAGTCGTACGTGGACGTCCAGGTGAAGCCGTTTTCGGATACCGGCCCGGCAGTTAACTGTTCGGGCGGGCTAAACGCGCGAGTCGTGCCGCCCCCGGGGATGGAATTGATGACGGTAGCCTGGGCGCCACAGGCCATGCCCAGACTGGTGACGAGGAGGAGCTTGCTAAATAGGTTCATTTTTTTTCCTTTATGAATTGAAGTTCTCCAGCCTCCGAATTTCGATTCAGACGACTTGATTCCTCCCATGCAAGTCCCATACCATGCCAAGGCGTGGGCGCCATAACTCCATGATTGGCAGTGGTTTATACGTTGACGGCCGAACATCGATCGATGGGGAAAGCCGCAACGGCACGCCTGATGTAAACAATTCCGACAGCATGGGCTGGATCCCCGACCGCAACCGACACCCCTGATCGCAAGCGCCCGCACCGACGGCGCAGACGCCTATCGCGTCGCCGCGTCCTGCGACGCGGCAGTGACAAAAAGCCGGGCATGCCCGGCTTTTTCACTGGGGACAACAGAACCTACGCAGTCGCCCGGTCCAGGCTGGCGCGCATCAGCTTGACGCATTCATCCGGCGGCAGCGGACGGCTGAACAGGTAGCCCTGGGCCTGATCGCAATGGTTGGCCCGCAGATAGGCCAGCTGCGCGTCGGTTTCGACGCCTTCCGCCACCACGGTCAGGCCAAGGCTGCTGGCCAGCGCGATGATGGTGCGCACGATGGCGGTATCGTTCTCGTCGCCGGGAAGGTCGCGGATAAACGAGCGGTCAATTTTGAGGCAATGGATGGAAAAGGTCTTCAGGTAGCTCAACGACGAGTAGCCGGTGCCGAAGTCATCCACCGCGATGGTGATGCCCAGCGCTTCGAGTTCTGCCAGCACGGTGGCGGCGGACACCAGGTTGTCCATGAGGGAGGATTCGGTGAGTTCCAGTTCGAGGTCGCCCGGCGCCAGACCGGTGTCGCGCAGCGCGACCCTGATTTCCTCGGCCAGATCCTTTTGCCGGAACTGCCGCGTCGACAGGTTGACCGCCATGCTGCCGGCCGCCAGGCCCTGATCCTGCCACGCGCGCATCTGGCGGCAGGCCTCGCGCAACACCCAGTCGCCAATCGGCAGGATCAGTCCGCTCTGTTCGGCGACCGGGATGAACTCTTCCGGGCTGACCGCGCCCAGTTCCGGCGACTGCCAGCGCAACAGCGCCTCCCAGCCCACCAGGCGGCCGGACCGGATCTCCAGCTTGGGCTGGTAGTGGAGGCTGAACTCCTCGCGCTGCAGGGCGACCTTCAGACGCGCTTCCAGCAGCACGCGACGCTGGATTTGCTCGGACAAATCGCGACTGAACACGGTAAGACAGTTGCGCCCCGACGATTTGGCGCGGTGCAGGGCAAGGTCGGCATAGCGCATCAGGATGCTGGCCGACTCGCCATCCGTCGGATAGGTCACGATCCCGATACTGGCGCTGATTCCCAGGTGGTCGTTGCCGATGGCGAACTCGCGGGCCATGGCCTGCAGGATGGCCTCGCCCCCCTGTTTTGCCCGATCGACCGGCGTATTTTCCAGCAGGATCACGAACTCGTCACCGCTGAAGCGGGCCATGAAAGCCGCTTCCGGCAGGCTGGCGCGGATGCGCTGGGCGACGGCAACCAGCAGCAGATCGCCGTGCTCGTGGCCCAGTGTGTCGTTCACATTCTGGAAGTGATCCAGATCCAGCAGCAGAACGGCGCAGGGCACATCCTCACGGGCACGCGCCACCGCCAGATTGAGCGTGTCGTTGAACGCCGTGCGGTTGGGCAGACCGGTCAGGTCGTCGTGGGTGAGCATGTGCCGCATCTGGCGGAACGGCCGGCTCACCGCATCGGCATAGATCGCGAGATAGAGAAAATAGTAGGCAACCACCTTGTAGGCATGCCCCAGCAGGTTGGCACTGCTGTTCACGTCCACATACACGATAAAGAACAACTCGCTTGCTGCCATCAGCAGCAGGGCCAGCATCAGGTTATTGACGTCGCAGTGGGTCACCTGCTTGCGGCGCAGATAAAGCAGACCGGCAATCGCCAGGTAAAGACCGAACACCGGCCACTCCAGGGTGATCTTGAGCGAGGTCATCCCGAGGCCGGTCACGTACATCGCCGGCACTGATTGCGGCGCCGTCAGGAAGACATAGGCAATCGACCCCACCCCCAGCAATACGCCAACCAGCGCGCCACGCCGCACCCGGTCGCGCGTGACAGGCGCTTGCGGAATCAGGATATACGCCAGCAGGCCGACGCCCGCTGCGAGGCGGCCGCACAGCCAGAACAGGATCGATTTGTGGGGGGAATTGGGGCTGACCAGATCCGGCATGCCTAAATAGGACAGGAAATGCAGGATGTCGAACAGCGCCACTGCCAGAAACGCATAGCCGAGCGCAACGGAACGCACCGAGCGCAGGGTTTCCTGTGCGCCATGGCCGGTGAAGAAGACCAGTGCCGCAACGACGATGGCGAAGACTTCCATCATCGAGTGGGCCGCCAGGAAAGCCGGGGCCGAGATCGCCAGCTGGTTGGCCGGAACCGCCTGCCACAGCAACAGCGGGATGCTCGCGGCCAGCAGCAGCAGGCCGGCGAGGCGGTGAGGGTCTTGTACTTGCAATCGCATCAAAAAAAATGACCTCACCGGCCTGAAGGAAAGGAAAAAATAAACCACACCCACGACGTAAGTATTTTTATGCAGTATTTCGAGTCTGGTGGCCCAGGTCAACGGTTTTCGCGCTGCCACATCCGTGCGCCCTGCCTGCACCTCGGTAAAAATTCGGCCGTTTGCGCGCCCTCTGCCGCCGGGTCTGGCCAGAAACCGATGCGCCCCATCCCGTTCTTGTTTAGGGATGCAGCTATTACGGCAGCGGCACGGCATGCTTGAACAAGTTCAGTGCCCGAACCCGCTGCGCCGCGTGTTCGACGATCGGCGCCGGGTAGTCGCGCCCGATCACGCAGCCGGCTCGCTGCTGTTCGGCGGCAGGCAGCATCCACGGGGCGTGAATGAACTTGTCCGGCACGCTGGCGAGTTCCGGCAGGTAGCGGCGAATGAAATGCCCCTGCGTATCGAACCGCTCGGATTGCGTCACCGGGTTGAAGATGCGGAACCACGGCTGGGCGTCGCAGCCGACCGAGGCCGCCCACTGCCAGCCGCCGCTGTTGGCGGCGAGGTCGAAGTCGATCAGCTTGTCGGCGAAGTAGCGCTCGCCGAGCCGCCAGTCGACCAGCAGATCCTTGGCCAGGAACGAAGCGGCGACCATGCGCAGGCGGTTGTGCATGGTGCCGGTCTGGTTGAGCTGGCGCATCGCGGCGTCGACCAGCGGATAGCCGGTGCGCGCTTCGCACCAGGCTTCGAAATGGCCCGGCGGGTTCGGCCACGGCAGCGCGTCGTACTGGCGCTTGAAGGCATGGCCTGCGGCAACGTCGGGGCGGTGCCAGAGAATTTGATGGTAGAAATCGCGCCAGATCAGCTCGGATAGCCAGATCTGCGCGCCGCGCCCGCCCTGCTGCCAGGCCGCGGCGGCGAGTTGGCGGACGGAAACCGTGCCGAAGCGCAGATGCACCGACAGAGTCGACGGCCCCTTCTGCGCGGGAAAATCGCGCGTTTCCTGATAGCGATCAATGCGATCGAGAAAATCGTCGAACAGGTGCGCGCCACCCGCCATGCCGGTGGGCAGCTTGAGTTCGCGCAGGTTGGTGAGCTCAAACCCCATGGCCTGCAGGCTCGGGATGGCGGACGACTGGGCCACCAGACGGTCGGCGCAGGCATCGACCGGATAGGCTTTCAGGTCAAACGGCGTCAGCGCTTTCAGCCAGGCGTTCTTGTAGGGAGTGAAGACGCTGAAAGGCGTGCCGGCGGTTGTAAGCACTTCCTCACGTTCAAAAATCACCGCGTCCTTGTAGTGATGGACGGCAATATCGCGGGCGTGCAGCGCGGCTTCGACGGCGGCGTCGCGCGCCAAGGCTGCAGGGTCGTCGTCGTGGTTGAAAAACACGGCCTCGGCCTGGAGGTCGGTTGCCAACTGCACAACCTCGTCGCGCGCGACGCCATGTCTGACCACGAGGCCGCCGCCCCGGGCCTGCAGGGCCTGCTGTAATTCGCTGACGCTGGCGTGGATGAACTCGACCCGGCGGTCGGCCGGATCGGGGAGCGCATCCAGAATTTCCCGGTCGAAGACAAACACGCAGACCACCTGCCGGGCGCGTTTGATCGCGTGGTAGAGCGCAGCGTGGTCGAAGTCGCGCAGATCGCGGCGAAACCACACCAGGGCGCGGGTGTATTCAGGCATCGGGCGTTCTGGTCGCTATAGTGTGAGCAGAGGGTGCAAAAAGGAATGCTTGCCTGATTTGAGGCAGATTACAATGGGAGGGTAATCATGGATACCGTCAACCTCACCCACCATTTTCTGATCGCCATGCCGGGCATGGTCGATCCCAATTTCAACGGCACGCTGACCTATATCTGCGACCACAGCGAGCAGGGCGCGCTGGGCGTGGTGGTCAACCGGCCGATCGATCTGGATTTGTCGACGCTGTTCGAGCAAATCGGACTCTCGCTGCCCGAGCGCCTGCAACGAAAGACCGTCTACTTCGGCGGCCCGGTGCAGACCGAACGCGGCTTTGTGCTGCACACGCCGCCACTCACCTTCAGTTCCACCCTTACCGTCAATGACGCGGTCAGCCTCACCACCTCGAAGGACGTGCTGGAAGCGGTAAGCCAGGGTGCGGGCCCGGAAAAGTTCATGGTCTCGCTAGGCTACGCCGGCTGGGGAGCCGGCCAGCTGGAAGACGAAATCAAGCAGAACGCCTGGCTGTCGGTGGCGGCCGACCCGCAGGTGATTTTCGATCTGGCGCCCGAAGAACGCCTGCCTGCCGCGATGAAGCTGCTCGGCATCGACTTCGCCAGCCTGTCCGAAGAAGCCGGGCACGCTTGAACCCGGAACACACCCACGGCACGGTGCTGGCCTTCGACCTGGGCCTCAAGCGCACCGGAGTTGCCTCGGGTGATCTCTCGATCGGCATCGCGCATCCGCTCAGCGTCATCCAGGCCGAGTCCACCGATGCGCGGCTCGCCGCCATCGCCAGACTGATCGCCGAATGGCAGCCGGTGCTGCTGGTGCTGGGCCTGCCCACCCACGCCGACGGCAGCGAACACGAAATGACGCGGGTGGCCAAAAACTTCGCGCGCAAATTAGAATCGCGCTTCAATCTGCCGGTGTTTCTGGTGGACGAGCGCCACACCAGCACCGCGGCCGAATCCGAATTGCACGAACGCGGCATCCACGGCAAAAAGAACAAGGCGCTGCTGGACGCCGTTGCCGCCCAACTGATACTGCAAGGATTTTTTGATGCACGCCTCATTGCCTGACGTCGACCCGCTGATTGCGCGACTGGCCGACGCCATCGCCCCCACCCTCACGCCGGACACCGTCATCGTCGGCATCCACACCGGCGGCGTGTGGGTGGCCGAGCGCCTGCATGCGCTGCTGCACTGCGCCCTGCCGCTCGGCACGCTCGACATCTCGTTCTACCGCGACGACTTTTCGCGCATCGGCCTGCACCCGCAGGTGAAGCCGTCCAACCTGCCATTCGATCTTGAGGGCCGCGACATCCTGCTGGTCGACGACGTGCTGCACAGCGGGCGCACGGTGCGCGCGGCGATGAACGAACTGTTCGATTACGGCCGCCCCGCCTCGATCCGGCTGGCGGTGCTGGTCGACCGCGGCGGCCACGAACTGCCGATCCGCCCCGATTTCACGGGGCTCACGCTTGCGGTGCCCGACCACCAGAACATCAATCTTTCGCGTCTCGACGACGGCCACCTCACCCTCACCCTCGCATGAACCTACAACTCACTGAAGACGGCCAACTGCGCCACCTGCTCACGCTCGACGGCCTGCCGCGCGCCATCCTGACGCAGATACTCGACACCGCCGAATCCTTCATGGACGTCGGCGAGCGCGAGGTGAAGAAGGTCCCGCTGTTGCGCGGCAAGTCGATCTTCAACCTGTTCTTCGAGCCGTCGACGCGCACCCGCACCACCTTCGAGATCGCCGCCAAGCGCCTGTCTGCCGACGTGGTCAACCTCAACATTGCCACCTCCAGCCAGACCAAGGGCGAGGCCATCCTCGACACCGTCGACAACCTTGCCGCGATGCACGCCGACATGTTCATCGTGCGCCATTCGCAGTCGGGCGCGGCGCACTTCATCGCGCGTCACGTGGCGCCGCACATCTCGGTGGTCAACGCCGGCGACGGCCGCCACGCCCACCCGACCCAGGGCTTGCTCGACATGTTCACCATCCGCCGTTACAAGGGCGAATTCCACAATCTGACGGTGGCGATCGTCGGCGACGTGCTGCATTCGCGCGTGGCGCGCTCGCAGATCCACGCGCTGACCACGCTGGGGGTGCCGGAAGTGCGCGTGATCGGCCCCAAAACCCTGCTCCCCACCGGGGTCGAGCAGATGGGCGTCAAGGTGTTCCACACCATGGAAGCCGGCCTGCGTGGCTGCGATGTGGTCATCATGTTGCGGCTGCAGAACGAGCGCATGAAGGGCGCGCGGCTGCCCTCCGCGCAGGAATACTTCAAGTTCTTCGGCCTGACGCCGGAAAAACTCGCGCTCGCCAAACCGGATGCCATCGTCATGCACCCCGGCCCGATGAATCGGGGCGTGGAAATCGCCTCCGAAGTGGCCGACGGCCCGCAGTCGGTGATTCTGCCGCAGGTGACCTACGGCATCGCGGTGCGGATGGCGGTGATGGCCTTGCTGGCGGGGACGGGGAACGCATGAAAATCCATATCAGAAACGGCCGTGTGATCGACCCGATGAATGCGCGCGACGAAGTCGCCGACGTGTTCGTGGCGGCGGGCAAGATTGTCGGTAACGGCCACGCGCCCGCCGATTTCCACCCCAACCGCACCATCGACGCCAGCGGCCTCATCGTCTGCCCCGGCCTGGTCGACCTGTCGGTGCGGCTGCGCGAACCCGGCTTCGAATACCGTGCCACGCTGGAATCCGAAATGCTTGCCGCCGCCGCCGGCGGCGTCACCTCGCTGGCCTGCCCGCCCGACACCGACCCGCCGCTGGACGAGCCGGGACTGGTCGAAATGCTGAAATTCCGCGCCAGGAATCTGCCCGGCCCGCGCGTCTATCCGATCGGCGCATTGACGCAAAAGCTGGAAGGGAAAATGCTGACCGAGATGGCCGAGCTGACCGAAGCGGGCTGCCGCGCCTTCACCCAGGCCGATGCGCCGCCGGCCGACACCCAAGTGTTGCTGCGTGCGATGGAATACGCCTCCACCTTTGGCTTCAGCCTGTGGCTGCGGCCGCAGGATGTGTCGCTGGCGCGCGGCGGCGTGGCGCACGACGGCGCCGTGGCCTCGCGGCTCGGCCTGCCCGGCATTCCCGCGCTGGCCGAAACGGTGGCGCTGGCGACGATTCTGCTGCTGGCGCGCGAGACTGGCGCCCGCATTCATCTTGCCCGGCTATCGACGCGCGAGAGCATCGCCATGGTGCGCGCAGCCAAGGCGCAAGGGCTGGCTGTCACCTGCGACGTCGCCAGCACGCATGCACATCTGTCTGAAAACGACCTCATCAGCTTCGATTCACACCTGCATCTGGTGCCGCCGCTCAGGAGCCTGCGCGACCGCGATGCCATCCGCGAAGCGCTGCGCGATGGTTCCATCGACGCGCTGTGCTCCGATCACACCCCGGTCGACGAGGACGAGAAGCAGGTCCCGTTCGGCGAATCGGCACCGGGTGCGTCCGGGGTCGAACTGCTGCTGCCGCTGACCCTGAAATGGGCGCGCGAAATGGGGGTGCCGCTGCTGCAGGCGATCGACCTGATTTCGTGGAAGCCGGCGCAAATTCTAGGCGTGCCGGGCGGCAACCTGGCGGCCGGCAGTTGCGCCGACATCTGCATTTTCGACGAGACCGCCGAATGGGTCGTCACCCCTAAGGCACTGGCCAGCCAGGGCAACAACACGCCCTTCCTCAACCACCCGATGCAGGGCCGGGTGCGCTATACGGTGATCGACGGCCATATCGATTTTGAGTCGCTTCATTGACCCGCGCATTGCCACCCATGGCGGCTAAGCGCCCCGCCATGCGTCGCGCATCTTTCCCCTTGTTGCTGATCAGCCTGGTGGCCGGGGCGCTGGCCGTCGCCGGCTTTGCCCCGTTCGGTCTCTGGCCTTTGCCGGTGTTGAGCCTGGCGCTGCTGTTCGGGCTGCTGGCGCGCACCCCCTCCGTTCGCGCCGGCTTTCTCATCGGGCTGGTCTGGGGATTGGGGTTTTTCATCGCCGGGGTGAGCTGGGTGTTCGTCAGCCTGTCGGTATACGGTGGCATGGCGGCGTGGCTGGCGGTATTCGCGACCTTCCTGTTTTGCGCGGTTCTGGCGCTGTTTCCGGCACTAGTCGGCGCGCTGCAGGCATACCCAAAGGGGCATAAACGCTGGCAAGTCTCGCCCACGCTGCGTTTGCTGCTGGTGATCCCGCTCGCGTGGGGCGTGACGGAATGGGTGCGCGGCTGGCTTTTCACCGGCTTCCCGTGGCTGGTGATGGGCTATTCGCAGGTTCCAGCCAGCCCGCTGGCGGGCTATGCGCCGCTGGTCGGCGTCTATGGCGTGTCGTTCCTGCTGGCGCTGATCGCGGCGCTGCTGGCGTGGAGCGTGACGACGCGCGGCCGACTGGCGCAACGGGCCTGGGCCGCGGTGGCGATCGTGGTGCTGGGGGTCGGCGGTCAGGCCCTGCGCGGCGTCGCCTGGACGATGCCGGACGGCGCGCCGACAACGGTCGCGCTGCTGCAGGGCAACATCCCGCAGGAGATGAAATGGCGACCGGAGAAAACGCTGGCCACGCTGGAGCGCTACGCGCGCATGGCTGCCGCCTCGCCCGCGCAACTGATCGTGTTGCCGGAAACCGCGCTGCCCTTGTTTGAATCCGACCTCCCCGACGCCTATCGCGCCAGGCTGGCGTCCATCGGCCAGAAAAACGGCGGCGATGTGCTGACCGGCCTGCCCACCGGCTCGCTACAGGGCGCCTACTACAACAGCGTTATCAGCCTGGGAACCGCGCCCAGCCAGCGTTACCACAAGGTGCATCTGGTGCCCTTCGGCGAATTCATTCCGCTGAAGGCAGTTTGGGGCTGGGTGATCGAGGTGCTGCACATTCCGCTGTCGGACTTTGCGCGCGGCGCCGTCGACCAGCGCCCGCTCGCCATCGGCGGTCAGCGGGTGGCGGCCAACATCTGTTACGAGGATGCCTTCGGCGAGGAAATCATCCGCCAGCTGCCGGCAGCGAGCGTGCTGGTAAACGTGAGCAATCTGGCGTGGTTCGGCGATTCGTTCGCGCCCTGGCAGCACGCGCAGCTGTCGCAGATGCGCGCGCTGGAAACCGGTCGCATGATGCTGCGCGCGACCAATACCGGCGTCACCGCGATCATCGATGCGCAAGGCCACGTGCTGGCCAGCCTGCCGCTCTTCACGACCGGCACGCTCTCCGGCGAAATCCAGGGCTATGCCGGCAGCACACCCTATGTGCGCTGGGGCAATGCGCCGGTGCTGGCGCTGTGGGGTGTGCTGGGGATCGGCCTGCTGGCCGCCGCCTTCAGGCAGCGGCCCTGATACGCGTGGTGTTGCGGCCACCGCGCTTGGCTTCCAGCAAGGCGGCGTCGGCGCGCGCCAGCGCCTCGTTTTCCTGCTTGTCGTCGCGGCTGTATTCGGAGAGGCCGCCGCTCCACGAGAGCTTCTGCGTCACCCCGGGGATGAGTTCCACGCTTTCCGGCATGTTGGTGCGCAGACGATCGGCCAGCTCCTGCGCACGGTCCAGCGGGGTGAAGGGAAACAGCACGCAGAATTCATCGCCGCCCAGGCGGGCGATGAAGTCGCTGTTGCGCAGACAGGCCTTGAGCGCATTGCCGAACTTGATGATGAGCTGATCGCCCGCCTCGTGGCCGAAGGTGTCGTTGACCTGCTTGAAGTTGTCGATGTCGAGAATCAGCAGGCTGTGGGACCAGCCGTCTTTCAGGCTGGCAAACAACTCCTTCTGCTTTTCATCGAAACTGCGCCGGTTATTGACCTGCGACAAATGATCCATCCGCGCCTGTGTTGTCACCTCTTTCTGCCGCCCCAGCATCACCCTGCCGAGCTTCAGCATGGTTTCGAGCGGCGTCTGGAACTCCGCCAGGCTGACCGGATATTCAGCACGCAAGCGCTGCTGGCGCAGGTCGTTGGTGAATTTCACCAGCATGCGCAGGCTGTCGGTAACCCGGTTGCGCACCGACAGCGTGATCGCCATCACCAAAATCGCGATCACCAGGCTGGCCACCAGCCAGCCCAGCACATAGGGCGCCACGTTTTCAGCCACCGGCGTGACGGGGCGCCACACCGCGATCTGCCACGGCGTACCGGCCAGCGCGATCAGAGTGGGGTGGGCGTGGTGCTTGATCGCCTGATTGCCTCGCCGCATCAGCACCATGGATGCGTCGCCCGCCTGCCTTTGCTGCAATTCGGCGTAAGCGGCGGCGTCCGGCAGCGGCAGGGTGTCGAACAGGGCCTGCAAC
>DATMWS010000125.1:0-5679 GCA_035562135.1 Thiobacillus sp.
CCACCGGGGCTTCCGCCACTAGATGATGATGCGGCGCCTCTACCGGGCGCGGCTTGTCCAGTTTCACCGGCTTGGGCGGATCGACACGGGGCGGCTCCTTTTGCTGTAGCCGAGGAGGCGGAATGAAATTTACAAACAGCGTCACTGCTTCCTCAGGTGCGGGAATCAGGCGGTGGTTCCACAAGCCATACAGCACAGCGGCGTGCAACGTGATCACGACCGCCAAGCCCGCTGCGCGTTCCCCTTTCATGCCTGGCTGCGTCCTCAATAATCAATCCGCAGCTCGCCGTGCCAGGTGCGCTGTGGGAAGGGATGCGGGCCTATGAAATACTTGGCGTTATTCAGATTGTCCACCCCCAGCGAAACACGGGTCAGCTTGTTGAAACGGTAGCCGACGCGAGCGTCAACCACGGTGTAACTGCCCACGCCGCCGGTGTCATCATGGTTAGTATCGAGATTGTCGAGCCGCCCGTATTGCAGGCCGCTGTAGCGTGCGCCCAGCGAACCGGACCAGTACGCGTCGAAGCGGTAGGTGGCAAAGACACTGGCACGCCAGACCGGGATGCGCGGCACGTCCTTGCCGACGCTGGCCGGAAACGCGTCGTTGGAGAGGATTTCCGAATCAGCGTAGGTCACGCTGCCCGACACATCCAGTCTGTCGATCAGCCAGTTCTGCGCGTCGTAGACGACCTCGGCACCGGTGACACGAACGCGATCGATGTTCTGGACGTTGGTGACGTTCGGCGAGACTGAACTGTCCGTTTGGCTATACAGCGCATTGTCGGTGTGCGAATCGAAAACCGACAACCGCAGATTGCCGCCCCACATTGCGCCTTCGGCGGACAGGTCAGTGGCGAGTATCTTTTCCGGTTTCAGGTTGGGGTCGCTGATAAAGGTGCTGCCTGCTCGCGTCTCGGTCTGGAACAACTCGCTCACTGTCGGCATGCGATAGGCCCGCGCCACCGAAGCACGTAGTTGCCAGTCGGGCGTGGCCCGCCAGGTGAGCGACAGTTTGGGGGAGGTGTAATCCTCGTCGCGGCGGGCGTAGTCAAACCGGTTGACGGAATTGCCCTGCGCGTCGAGGAACGCCGTCGACCCGTGGCGCACGCCGTCAAGCGCCTGCCAACGCTCCTGCCGCACCCCCGCAGTCAGGGTCCAGCGCGGGTCGAACTTCCATGCATCCTGAATAAACAGGGCATCGGTGCGGGTGTCGCCCTCGAACGCGCTGATCGGTGCGACGCCAATACTGGCGTCGTTCTTCCAGTTAGTCGCGGTGAATGTCTGGCTCTCGATGTGATAGCGGTCGAAGTGGTAGCCGAAGCTGAGTTCGTGCGCGCTGGCTCGCGGCTTCCGGATCGCGCGGGCGTCGAATGTCCGCCAGCCGGTACCGTCGCCGAAGCTGATCCGTCCTGCCCCACCGGCGGCACCCGGCTGGGCTGCAGCGCTACTGGTGGTCGGTGTGCGCGACATGTCGGTCGGCGTGCGATAGTCACTCGCGGAGAATTCGACCCGCCAATCGGGGGAGAGCCTGCTGTTGAGGCTCAGCCCCAATAGCGTGTTCTCGATGTTGCTATCGGATGGTGCCAGACGGGTGCCGACGTTGTAGTTGAGCCCGCCGATGTTGACCGTCCCGCCCCACACTTCCGCTCCGGTGGCGGCGTTGGTGAGATAGGTTCGGGTGTCGTTGAAGCTGTCATTGCGGAAGTAGCCATAGGTCAGCGCCCCCCGCGTCGACGCGGTGAAGTCGTAGGTCAGGCGAATCTTGGCGGTGTCCTGCACCGTGTGGTCGAGACTGGTCGCACCGAACATCACGCTCGGCGCGTTGGTCGCGCTGTTGAATAGAACCGCGCCGTTGACCGGAGTGCCCACACCCACCGTACCCGATGAAACCGTGGCAGTGGCGAAGTTGATCGGCTGCGAGTCGCTATCAAGATGATTGGCAAGTAACGACCAGCCAAGCTTGCCGACCCGGCTTCCGAGCGTCACCTGCTCCTGGTGGCCGCTGTAGCTGTCGTCGGTAGCGTATTCCTTGTACGAAGGCTGGCTAAACCCCTGGGCGCGGGCATGCGCCTCGAAACGTTCGGGCGTCCTGGTCGTCATCAGCACCGTTGCGCCCGCCGAGTTGCCCGGCAGCAGGGCCGAAAACGGACCGTGCAGCACGTCGATGGTGTCGATTTCCTCGGCACCTACGAGATTCCAGCGCGGCGGAAAACTGAATGAATTGCCAAGCAGGTTGGACAGCAACAGGCCGTCTACGTACACCAAAGACAGCGCGCTCTGCAAGCTACCGGTCGTGCGCGTCGCAACGATGCCGTTGGTATCGCCCACGTAACGCTTGCGGATGAACAGACTGGGCGTGTACTTCAGGCTGTCCTCGACGTTGATGACGTTGATTTCACGAATTTGCGCCTGCGTCACCTGCGCCTGCGGTGAAGGGTTGCTCGTCATGACTGCGGGTTGCGGTGACGCGCGGATAGTCAGTTCCAGCAGAGCCTGCTCTTCGGCGGCCGCAGGCAGGGTTGCCAAACTCGCCAGTGCGACCGCGATGGGTTTCATTTTCATATTTGTCCCTGTTTTTGTAAGAACAATCCGCTTATTGATGCTGCTTCAACCACGCTTGCAACTGCCCCTCCTTCAGCACCCCCGCCACAACCTGGCGCTGATGATGGGCGTCGTAGAGATAGGTGCGAGGCAATTCGCCATGCCAGACCGGGTCAATGGCATGGCGCAAGCGTTCCGGGATGTCGTCGTCGAACACCCAGCTGTCCATGCGCGCCAGGCCAAGCCGCTTCAAGGTGTTTTGCACAGCAGGGGAAGATTCGGGCGTATCGGTTGAAACCAGCACCAGCGGCAGTTGTTTCTGCGTTTTGGCGACCTGGCCCAGCATGGTCAGTTCGGTAATGCAGTGGCCGCACCAGTTCACCGACCACAGGCTGAGGATGAAAGGCCGCCCGGCGTATTTCGCCTTGATTGCGGCCAGACTGTCCGCGGTGAAGGACTGCGGCTCGGTCGCGCCGGCAGACGATGCCCAGGCCGCCAGAAACAGCGCGATGCCGGCGAGCGCCCGCTTCATTGCTTGACGCCGGATTCAACCGGCAGCACGCGCAAACCTTCCGCAACGGCATTCCACACGACCAGCGCGCGTTTGCCGTCGGTCAGCGGCAGCGGGTAATCGGCGGCGCCCGCCGCCTCCGCCAGCCGGATCGGCGCACTCCACGATGCGCCACCATCATCCGAGCGCATCGCCTGCGCAACATAGGTGCGCCCATCGAATTCCCGCCAGGCGAGGATGACCATGCCGCCCGCCGCCGCAACGCTGGAATGTCCGGCCTGTGCTGACGGGTTTCCCAGCGCCATCGGCCGGGATTCGATTTTGCCATCGAGTTGTTTGTAAAACAGCCCTTGCCGGGTCTTGCCGTTGGTGAACCAGGTCAGATGCAGCACCCCCCGGCCGTCAACCGCAATCCCGCCGCCATGGTGCGGGCAGGCGTCGATCTGCCATTCGTCATGGGTGGCGCGGCGCACCACGCCGTTGTCAAGGCTTGCGATGGCGAAGTCGCGGGTATTCGTGCCAAAGAGATTGCGCCAGAGCGCGACCGGGCCGGCCGCCGTCCAGGTCATCGCGGTGCGGCAGCATTCGCAGGTGTGTTCCGCCAGGCGGCGATTGACGCCGAATCGAGCGCCGTTGTCATTTGACTGCGCGGTATAAATCGACACCCCGGAAAATGTGCCGCCTTTTTCTTTGGCGGCATCGCGGTCGCGCGCATCCAGCCAGGCTACCGCCACCCGCCCCTTGCCGTCGATGGCAAGCGAGTCGAAACGGTGGCTGGCGATGCGCCCGTCGTCGTTCAGGGTGATCGGCGCGGTGAAGGTCTTGCCGCCATCGACCGAACGCGCGAAGCGAATATTGCCGGAGTAGTTCTGAGGAAGCGCCTGAGTCCAGGTCAGCAGCACGACGCCATCGGCGGTGACGGCAATCTTGGGGCGGTTTTCACCCTCTGCGGAAATCTTTTCAGGCTCGGTCGTCACCCGAACGGGCACCGAAAAACGGGCGCCGCCGTCTTCCGAATAAGCGACGAGCAGATGCTGGCTCTCCACCCGAGCCAGCCATAGCCGGCCTTGTGCGTCCAGCGCGGCGCCCACGGCAATCAGGGGTTTGGCGGGTTTGGACTTGGCTTCAGGCCGCGCCAGGCTGGCCTCTTGTTGGACAGCCCCGTGATGCTGAGCAAACGCCAACATGGGCGCTGTCAGAAGCACCGCGCACAACGCCTTTCGCATGTAACACCTCTCCGCAGAATGACTTTTACCAAGACCCGTTATGTGGGCGATGCTAGCAGCGAGGATGATTTTTCCGGATGTGGCAAATTGCCACACCACACGTTGATTCAAGGGCTTATCGCCCGGCCCTTGCGATGCCGCTTTGCCATTCCTCGCGCAAACAGTGAGAATGCTGGCCACCATGAAAGCCCCCGCCGACCTCCTTCTCCTGCCGCAATGGGTGGTGCCCGTCGAACCCGATGGCGCATACGATTCCGCACGCGCCGGTTCTTTGGCTCGTAGCGGATCGGCGGACCCTTGTGGTGCGCTGTCCGACCATGCCGTGGTCGTACAAGGCGGCCGGATTCTCGATGTGCTGCCCGCCGACGTGGCGCAGACCCGTTACGCCGCCGCGCAGACCATCGCCCTGCCCGGCCAGGCGCTGATCCCGGGGCTGATCAACCTGCACGGCCATGCCGCGATGTCGCTGTTGCGCGGCTTTGCCGACGATCTGCCGCTGATGGCCTGGCTCAACGAGCGCATCTGGCCGGCAGAAAAGAAGCTGGTTTCCGAGGCCTTCGTGCGCGACGGCACCCTGCTCGCCGCCGCCGAAATGCTCGCGGGCGGCATCACCACCTGCAACGACATGTATTTCTTCCCGCAGGCCGCGGGCGAAGCCTTTCTGCAGGCTGGAATGCGCGCCACGCTGGGCATGATCGTGCTGGAATTCCCCAGCGCCTATGCCGTCGATGCCGACGACTATCTGGCGCGCGGGCTGGCCATGCGCGATACGCTCAAGGACGAGCCGCTGCTGAGCTTCGCCTTCGCCCCGCACGCGCCCTACACCATTGCGGATGCCACCTTCGGCCGCATCAACACCCTGGCCGAACAGCTCGGCCTGCCCATCCACACCCATATTCACGAAACCGCCGACGAAATCCGCGACAGCCTCAAGCAATACGGGTTGCGGCCGCTCGAACGGCTGGCGCGACTGGGGCTGCTGGGCCCCAACTTCATCGGCGTCCACGCCGTGCATGTCAGCGACGCCGAGATCGAGCTGCTGGCGCAGCACGGCTGCCACGTGGCGCACTGCCCCAGCTCCAACCTGAAACTCGCATCCGGCATCGCACCGGTGGCCAAATTCACCGCGGCTGGCGTCAACCTCGGCTTCGGCACCGACGGCGCCGCCAGCAACAACCGCCTCGACCTGTTCGCCGAGATGCGCCTCGCCGCCCTGCTGGCCAAGGGCGCCAGCGGCAACGCCGCCGCTCTGCCCGCCGCCGCCGCGCTGCAGGCCGCCACCCTGGGCGCCGCCCGCGCGCTCAATCTCGACAGCCAGGTTGGCAGCATCGCCCCCGGCAAGCGGGCCGACCTGGTCGCGGTCGACCTCCATGCCCTGTCGAGCCAGCCGGTGTTTGACCC
>DATMWS010000126.1:0-13798 GCA_035562135.1 Thiobacillus sp.
CCGGCAGGGTCAGGCGCTCCGCCGGCTTGCGCAAGTAGATCAGGCTCGCTGCACCCACGCCCTCGATGTTGCCGCCGTAAGGGGCCAGATTGAGGTAGGCCTCCAGAATGTCCGCCTTGCTGTAGCGCAGCTCCAGCCACACGGCCGCCGCGATCTGGCCCAGCTTGCCGGCCACGCTGCGGCTGTCGATGCCATACAGCCGCCGTGCCAGTTGCATGGTGAGGGTGGAGCCACCCTGCATGCGCGGACCGGTGGCGCTGGCCAGTGCACTGCGGGCCAGCGCGTAGGGATTGAAGCCTGGGTGCCAGTAAAAGGTTCGGTCCTCGTAGAGCAGCACGGCCTCCATCAGTTGGGGGGAGATATGATCCAGGGGGGTCCACAGCCGGTACTGTTCGTCCGCTGCCAGGGTCAGGCGCAGCAGTTCCCCGCCAGAGGCGTGGACGGAGCGGGACCAGGGCTGGTCGTCCAGAATTGGGGCGTGGGGGAAAAAGCGCAGCGCCGCCAACGCGGCCAACAGCAAAACCGCGAGGCGCGCCGCCTTAATCAGCCGGGCGTTCAGGGCGCTACCTTGCCGCAAGCGCGCCCCAACGCGGTCGCGAAGCGGCACGCGAGGGCTGGCTTGCCCTGGCGCTCAGCTTCTCCGCGCAGGTGGTTCAGCATCGAATCATTGCCTTGAAGCGCCTTGATGACCGGTTGCCAATCCTCGCGCGGCAGCCAGGCGACCAACCCGCTTAGCACGTCATAGCTGAAAAAAGTTTGCAGGGAATCTGCGAGCAGCGCCGCGTCGCGGAACAGCCAGGCAGTGCGGCGGCGCTTGCCTGCTACGGGAATATTCGCCTTTGTCACGGCATCCATGGCTTGGGCTGTCCAGTGCGGGAAAATGCCGGTTTTTTGTGCCTTACGCAAAGCTTCGTAATCGAGCGCCAGCACCGCATCGATGTAAGCCTTGCGCTCGCTGGCCCAATGGGTATCGATGAAACTGTAATGGGATTCGCCCAAATCCCCCCCAGGAGGAAAGCAGCCCTGGGCGTCCGCCTTTGCGGCCATTCCGCATTGCCGTAAAAAAGCCTGCATCGTCGCACTTTTGCGCGGAAGAACACGCAGCGTGGCCGTGGCATTCTGTGCAGTTTCCCAACTCAGTAATTCAAGGGGCGTGCCCGTGCCGCATGTGCCGGTGCCGATCTGGCCCACAAGCAGCAGGTGTTCGCCGCTAACGGTGTCGCGCAGCGGCAACGCACCCTGGATTGCGGGCATGTCCTCGCCCAGCTGGATCGGTTGCACAGTGTCGCCGACCACGCGCCAAATGGCAGCGGCATAGTGTCCATCCGTACATGGGGAAAACCGCTGCGTGCCCGTGAAGCTGTCCTCCTCGAAGAACGTCCGTCCGCCAGCGTTGCCGCCCCACACGAGCAGGGCGCAATCCGTCGCACCCGGGATCGAAATCACTTGTGCACCGTCAATGGGGATGTCCCCCAAACTGGGGTGTTTAATCAGGCTGCGGCGCCAGACTTCATTCGGCTGGAAGCGGCAAGCAGGCGTTTCCGGGACGAAGCGGCGCAGTTCAGCAGACGTGGGCGCCTGGAATTCGATCAGCCCAGCCGCATTCAGCGAGTGCAAAATGGCGGGGTCGGTTATGGCTACGCAGCCCGCATCGAGCACGACCGGCTTGCGCGGCTTGGCTCCCGCCTCCAGCAGGATGCGGGCCTTTTCCAGGCTCTCCGGGCGCAGGCCACCCCAGTTGCAGGTATAACCGTTCTCTGGGCTGTATGGTGCAAGCAGAGGTTCATGAATGCGTTCCACAAGCGCTGGCACAGCGGCCTTGATGTGCGGCCACAGGGTGCGAATGGCCTCCTTGTTGTCGCGCTCCAGCCAGTCGGCGAGTTCTTTGTCACCGGGTCGATAGCCCATACGCAGCAAAGTCGGTCGATGTTGGCGCGGTACAAACATCCAGAGTTTGCCATGGGTTTCTACGGGCAATGGGGCATGCAAGCGTGCGAGCAAGCGCGCCCAGCCATCCGCTAGCTGATTAGAGTTGGCCCCATTCTCATCAAACCAATAGGCATTCTTCAGCATGGCGTCGAGCAGCACAGCGGGGCGCTGCACTGGGATGTCGCCAAGAACCGCGAGTGCCCAATCACCTTCGGCTGGAGGCAGTTGTGCCGACCAGCGCACCCAGCGATCAATCACCTCTCCATCGTCGAAAGCCGTTTTCAGTGCCTTGGGAGGCAATCGTTCCAGCAGGGCGCGTTTGACTGGCGGTGTGCTCGGTGCAGCAAGAATGCGCAGCACGACCTGCCGGGTGAACGCCGCATCCTCGAAGGGGCGGCGGATGCGCAATCGCCATAGCGACTCCACATCGCCTGCGTTGGTTGCATGGACAAGCAAATAAGGAAATATCGGGGCGGCCAGCCGGGCGTCCGCGGCTTCGATATCAGCGGCCGCGCCGATTTTGTTGGATACGGCCCAGCCGTATGCGCTTGGAGCAGCACGCGTAATCCCGGCATCAAGCAAGGCCAGCGCTACTTTCATCCACTGCCGCTCCAGCGCGAGTCCTAGCAGTCTTTCGCCCGCAGCGCCTTTAGGGAGCGGTAGTTGCCACGCTAGTAATTTGTCGACCACCGCCCGTTCATCCTCGCCTTGGGCGGCCTGCCAAGCGAGTAGCAGCTGAGGGGTTCGCCCGGGGGCAGTAATGCCGGGAATTTTGAGCAGATCATTCGCCACTGACCATCGTCGGTATTTAATCGACAAGGCCAGGGCATCAGCCTGTTCGCCGCCTTCGAGCGTTTTTAGCGGATCGGCGCCATGAGTGAGCAACCAAAGGGCGGTGGCTTCCAGACCGCCACGGATGGCGTGATGCAGCAGCGTGCCCTGATGTCGCGCCTGGTTGAAATCCGCCCCAGCCTTCTTCTGGCGTGCCAGCCAGCGAATCAGTGCTGTTTCATCCTCGCCATTAAAGCCTTCCGGAGCGACATGACCCCATTCACCTTCATCAGGCTGGGTTTGCGGTAGCGAGAGCAAGGCTTCAAAGGCGTTTGAGGTGGCGACTTCGTTGGCGGCCCACGCAGGATTGGCAACCAGGGCAGTAAATAGCAGTACGCCGGCACGCGCTACTGAAGCCAGATATTTCAACATGACACCGCTTCCCCGCTGAGCATTCATTCGCTTTCACCATTCTGTGCACTTTGACGAGACCGGGGCTAGGGTGCCTGAGGTTTGACCACGAACCTGCCGCCCGCTGATCTGGCGAAGGTCTTGCGGTCGTACATGGCCTCGCCCCAGGCTCCGGGCACCACGAACTCGCCCACATTGGTGGCGCGCACCTTGTAGGTGACCTCGTTCTGGCTGGTGTACACGTGGCCATAGAACAGTACCCGATCTTCGCGGATGTCGGCATACTGAATCTGCCACGAGCCGCCCCCCCCCAGGCGTTGCCGCCAGAGGGGCAAATCGGTCTGTTCGCTGTCGCTCGGGCTGGTCAGTACCGGTTCGAGCCCCCCGGGCAGCACGTCGGCCACAGCCACGTTGTCCACCTGTGTTCCGGTCGCGCGCACGCGAAGTCGTACTGTGATCTCGTCACCCAGGCGTGCCTCGGTGATGGGTTTGCCCTGAGCGTCCAGGAATTCCCGGATGATTTCCAGCCCCTTGCTTTGGGCTACAAGGGGGATATCCCGTTCGTAACCAGCCTCTGAAACGGCGTAATAGAGCGGAAATTCACCGTTGTTACTCAAGCGCACACCAGCGGTGCCGATGGGCAGCGCTGCCTTGGCCAAGGGAACCAGCGCACCCAAAGACAGGGCGTGGCTGCCCCCCTGGCGGTCGGTGGTACTGGCCTTGACGCCCTTGGTGGCTGCCGATTGCGCCACTGCATTGCTATAGGCATCCACTGCCAGCACCACGGCGGAGGAGGACAGGCTGTGATACCAGCCTTCCTGGATCTGGGCGCCGATGCGTTCAAATGTTTCGGGCGGCAGTTGCCGGAGCTTGTCCGGGAAATGCTTGGCGATCAGGTAGATGCTCATGGCGTCATGCACCAGGGGGTCGTAATAGGCATCCCAATAATTGCGCTGCTTGTTGTCGCGGATGCGTTTGACCAGATCACGCCAGGCCGGCTCCAGCAGCTCTCGAGCGGCCTGATCCTGGCGCAGCATTTGATAGCTGGCGGCCAGGTAGACCAGACCGAGATCGGGCGCAATCTTGCCATCGCTTTCCTTAGGCAAGTTACTGCGCAAGTTAACCAGCGATGCGCTGGTGACTACGCCTTGGCGTGTCAGCAAATAGGCCGCGTAAGCCCGGCTGCGCCAGGCGTAGCGATGGGCCTCATTGTTGCCCAAGTAGTTTTGCAGATAACCGGTGGCGCGCCGCAGCATGTCCTCCGGTACGGGCAGCTTGCGCTCGCGTGCTTCCACCAGCATGTGAGTGGCGTAAATGGAGGCGAAGGGTTCCACATAATTCGCATCCCACAGGCCGAATCCGCCCTCGGCGGTTTGCCGTCCGCGCAGGGTGTCCAGCGTGCGGCGGAAGGCCTGCTTGGGATCGACACCCGCTACCTGTTTGCGCGACTCGTTCAGCAGACTGGCCGCCAGTTCCGGCCGCCCGCTCAGGATCACTGAAGGGAAGGTCTGGCTGGTGATCTGCTCGGTGCAACCATGGGGGTAGGCTTCCAGATACTGGATCAGGCCCGAGGCGAAACTCCAGGGCGAAGCAGAGACGGCCAGCTCGTTACGCTGGAATTCCGGGAACAGCTTGGCCTGGGTCTTGATTTCCCCCGAGCCCTGGAAGCGCCCGGTCTGCACCAGGGTGACGAAGGTGGAGGCGGGACGTACGCTCAGGTCGGTGGACAGACGGGCACTGGCCTTCGTGTGCTTTGCCGTGAACACCACACTGGCGGAGCCCAGCTTTGCCTGAGCGCCAGCCCGGGCGCGGATGCGGAACTTGGTGCTGACCTCACCGTTTTCCGACACTTTCAAAACCTGCGTAGCCGCGCCAACCACTTCCAGATGCGGCGAGGTTTGCAGCGTCAATGCTACCGACGCGTCCTTGCCGGAACCCTTGAGATTGTTGGCCAGGCCGACGCCGATCTCCACCTCGTCGCCCGGAGTGAGTGCCACTGGCACAGTGGGCAGCAGAATCAAGTCGCCCCGCACCTGAGTCCGGGTTGCCGTGGCAGCGGTGGAGCTGTCGCTCACCGCCACTGCCATGACGCGTAGCGCACCGTTGAAGTTTTCCGGCACGGTGTAGGTGAATTCCCGGCTGCCAGACACATCGACAATGCCGGACCAGAACACCACCGGCTTGTCAGTTTTGCGTTTGAACGGGTTGAGGTGCTTGCCCAAGGGACTTTCGGCGTCGCCGCCGGGTGCCGAGGCCCGCATCAGTTTTTTGAATTCGGGCAGGATCAGGTCCAGCGTCTGGGCCGTGTTCACCTCCAGCGCCCGCTTCTCGAAGAAGAACTTCAGCGGGTCCGGATCTTTATAGCGGGCCACCTGCAGAATGCCCTCGTCCACCGCGAACACCACGGCGCGGGTGGCGCGCGGGGTGTCCAGGCGCATCTTCAGGGTTTGCCCCGGCTTGACCATTCTGGGTGCGGTCAGCGTGATGGGCGTGGTGCGTGCCGCCAGGCTGGTGGCGAAAGGGGCAACGCCATAACTCAGGGGGCTCATATAAACCTCGTCCGACGCCGGGTCGCGTACGAATTGCACCATCACATAGCCGTTGCCTTCGAAGTTTTTGGGCAGGCGGATTTTCTGCACCGAGGCGGTCTGACCAGTCTTGAACCACTTGTGGGCGTAGACCCGGTCGCGCTCGATGGTGATCAGGCCGGCGCCGGTATAAGGCGCGCGAACGCTGATCTCGATCTCCTCGCCCGGTTTGTAATCCTTGCGGTCAAGCGTCAGTTGCAACTCGGCGTTGCGATCCAGGGAGCGGGAGACATTCCCGACGCCCGTGACGCTGTAGGCGATGCGGTTCAGTTCCAGGCCTTTGGCGTCGCGGATCACGTAGGCGAAATTACCCGGCGTGTCGCTGGCCAGGGCGAGTTCGGTTCCGCCGGCTGGCAGGCTCAGCGGTTGTTCCTTGAGCAGCACTTCCTTGGCGCGGGACTCGTACTTGTAGAGTCCGTTGGACTGCTTGATCAGCACCGACAGCACCCGCTGTTCCACCCGTTGCAACTTCAGATCCTTGACCGCGATTTTGCGGGCGTTCGGGTCAATGGCAATGA
The DNA here is from genome assembly GCA_035562135.1 of Thiobacillus sp. Classification (GTDB taxonomy): domain Bacteria; phylum Pseudomonadota; class Gammaproteobacteria; order Burkholderiales; family Thiobacillaceae; genus Thiobacillus. The sequence continues at coordinate 6,218 of DATMWS010000126.1, forward strand.
GAGAGACTTTGCGTGTGGCGGCACGGCTCACATAGCCGAGATCGCCGTCGGCCTTGAAGCCGATCATATAGGGCAGCGCCGACACCAGGGTGGCGGTTTCCGCGGCGACGCTGCGCCCGCCTTCTGGTTCGTAGGCCTTGACCAGCAGATTGAGTTGATAAGTGGCAGCGGCATAGCGTTGCAGGCCCAGGTCCAGCTCCGCATTACCCTGGGCGTCAGTCTCCGCTGTCGTCAACGGTTCCGAATAACGTTCCTTGGCGCGCTGGGGATCGAAGAAGGCGTAATCGGGATAAGCCTGGAAGGCCGGATAAGCCGGCGTCAGGGTCAGCGTGGACTCCACGCGTCGCTTCGGCGCCGGGGTGCCGAACAGGTTTTGCACGTTGACGCGCGCCTTGAGACCGTCGGGATGCACCCAGCCGGCTGCGGGTGGGACGGACAACTCGGCTTTGACCTTCATGCGGTCGGGCAGGAACTCCTGCACCTTGACCGTGACCGACCCTAATCGCAGCGGAGCCGTCTCGGCATCCGCTTCATTGCGGCCGGTTTCCCGGGCCAGGTTGAGATTGATGGTGTAGTTGCCGGTAGGCGAACTGACGCCGGTGGTGTAGGCCACTTCGGCCATGCCGGCGGCGCCCAAGGTCAGCGTCTCGCGCTTGACCAGCAGCCCCCGCGCGTCAATCACCTCCGCCTCCACCGGCAAGCCGGTCGCGCTTTGTGCCCAATCGCCGCTCTTGACGATAGCGCCGATGTGGAGGGTGTCGCCCGGCCGGTACATGCCCCGATCCGAGAACAGGTAGGCGCGCATCTGGTTGGGCAATCCAGAGTTGAAGGTGCCGCCAACGTCGAAACGGGACATATCCAGACCCCGATCGGTATTGAGCAGCGGCATGAACGCCAGGTCGTCCGCTTTTTTCACCACCATCAGGGCTGGCAGTTTCTCGCGCTTGTAGGCATTCAGGTTGGGCAGGCGGGCATGTCCGGTTTCATCGGTTTTTTGGCTGGAGAGGATGAGCCCGTTTTTGCCCCACACCTCTACGGTAGCCCCGGCCACCGGTCCGCCACTGTGGATGGACTGCACAAAGACATCCCGAGCGCCGTCGACGGATTTTTTGATCAGGAAACCCAGGTCCGTCACCAGCACCAGCCGGGCATCTTTCATCGCGGAAGGATCGAAGTTCGCGCTGGATGCTTCTTCGTCGTAATAGCCTTCATCGTCGTATGGCTGCCGGTTCCAGTCAGATTCGCCACCAGGCGGCTTACCCTTTGCCGGATCGTAGCCGCGCACGCTGAGCAGAAAAACACCGCGGCGCTCGCCGACGCCATTTTTCAAATACTCGGCGAAATTGACGCTTTCATAGTGGGACTTGCCCGGACGCAGTTTCAGGGGAATGGACTTTTCAAAGCGCTCGGAAAGTTGATCCGGCGAAAAACCATAGTTGAAATCGGGCTTGCTAAAGCTGCCGCCGCTCTGGGTGGCGAGCAGGTGCAGTTGGTGGGGCAGCAGGCGGGCGATTTCCAGGTGGATGCCGGGCAAGTCGCGTACCAGGATGGGCAGTCGCTTTTCGCCGTTCAACGCCAGCAGCGAACCCTTGCTCATGATGGTCAGTTCCGGTGCGAAGGCCTTGACCTGCAACACCGCATCGCGGGAGGCGCCAAGCTGATAGCCGCCCACACCCTTCATGCCCTGATATACGCGGACGAACAAATAGGCGCCGGGGTCGGCCTTGAAGCGGAAGGCATGGGTTTCGCCAGCCTCCCGCTCCTGGGCGACGGCGGTCAACGCCATGGCGGTGGCGTTCTTGAGCACACTGTCGGTGACCGCGGCCGGATCGTCCCAGCCTGCGTTTTCCGGATCGCCGCTGCGGGCCGGCAGGACCCAGGCGCGTACCATTCGGGCCATCTCCCGTTCATGCACCGGCAGGCTGGTGCGCAAATGCAGCACGTGCTCGGGTTCGCCGTCGTCAGCGGTGACGATGCTGGAGTCCAGCGACTCGATGGCCAGGCTGTTCAGGCCGGGCACCTGAACCGCCTGGACGATTTCCTTGTCATTCGGCTTGCCGCCGCGCAGCGACTGGGTACCAGATGCAAGCCGCAACGCCATGGTGGCGGTTTTGGCCGGGATCGCCAGGGGCTCGGATTGCACCGAGGCATTGATCTTGTGCCGATCATACGTGACCGTGAACTTGACATTGGAACGGGTCACGTCGAGGAGTGCTGTGGCCTCATTGCGGTAGCTCAGTTCCAGGCGCTTCTCGAACTCGGCGGGTTGCACCGGATGGGAAAATCGAAAATCGAACACCGCCTTGCGCAGGGCAGGCTGGACCGGATCCTGATAGAACTCGGCGCTCGCCACCGTAATCTCAAAGGCCGGCGAACTCACTTCGTATTCGCGCTCCGCCACCTTGACGTGGGGTGCCAGCGCCTTGTCACCCAGGCGTACTTGAAAGGCCATGCCTACTGGCCAGTCTTCCTTGGGCTGGAATTCCAGATGCCGTTCGTCCATCCACACCCATTTGCCGGGATGCGCCGGGTTCAGGCTGACATCGATTGCTTCCTTGCCCACGCGAGCGAGAGGTGCGGCCGGCTGGGAGAACGCCAGCCGGATGGGGAAAGGCTTGGCGTCCTCCCGCTCGATTTCGGTACGCCCGGGGGCAGTCACGGAGACCTGTATGTCAAGAACCTCGCCCTGATCCGGTGTGACGCCATGGAATGTGCGTTTGAGCATCGGTTGTGCCCACCATAAACCGCCAGCTAGAGCCAGCATCAGTGCCAGCACGCCGAGGTGAGCGGATATCCAGCCCAGGCAGGGGGCGCACCATTGCCCTGTACGCGTGACCCACACCGGCGGCCGCCAGGACAGTTGCCCGAACAGCCCGACGCCCAAGCGGCGCAGCGGGCTTGAAACGAACTGCAAGACCGAGCGGAAGCTTGCGACCGATCGGGCGGCGACGGCGGATATCTGGGGGATCACGAAAGTACCTTTTGATCAGGCGTGGATCTGAGCACATTCAAAGAAAAGCAAAATGGAGGCTTCATGGATGAAGTGCGCCGGCGTTATAACGCGAGTTTAACTGAGCCATGAAGACCGCGCGGGGGTCTCCCGAGGCTACCCACAAGCCGGGGCTTGGCGGCATGCTTGGGCGGGCCGCCCCAGTTCTGCCCAGTCCAGCTTGCGGGTGAGGTACATGGTGACCGCCAGCACGCCGAAGGTGAGCCATGCGCCCATCAGCAGCGCGTGGTCTTCCGACGCCAGCAACTGATACAGGCCGCCGAACAGTCCGCCATACCCCAGCCCCAGTACCGCGCTGGCTTGCCAGCTTCCCAGCAAGGTGCGTCCATAGGTGGCGATCATCAGCGTGCACGCGGTGGCGGCGATCAGGTAGGCGACGAGAAATCCCGTATGCTCCGACAAGGCGAGCAGCAGCAGGAAAAACACGACGACCGCGAATCCGATCAACAGGTACTGCAGGGGATGCAGGGGTTTGCGTTTGAGCAACTCAAACAGGAAAAAACCGCCCAAGGTCAGCAGGATAAACAGGAATCCGTAGCGGATGGCACGGTCGCTTTGCACATAGGCATCCACCGGGTCGATGAGCGAGACGCCGAGACTGTGGCTGAACCAGGTGGCACCTGCACCGCTGGATGGCGCGGAGTGTTTTTCCAGCACATTGTCGCCATCGGTGGCAATGGCGTTGATGCGCCAGCGGGCATCGAAGCCCTGGGCGCTGATTTTCCGGTTTTCCGGTAGATACAGACCGCTGAAGCTGGGGTGCGGCCAGGCCGAATGCAGCTGGAAATCATTGTTCTCGGCGATGGGCACCCAGTCGAAGCGGCCGCTCCCCGCCAGTTCGATATCGGCGATCAGGCTTTGCGATTGGCCCAGCTTGTCCAATGGAACCGGGATATGAAATCCTTTGGCAAGCGGGCTGCCTGTCGTGCCCGGACGCGCCATCAGCGGCTTGCCATGCTGATCGCGGATATCGATGCGCTTAAGTCCGCGTGGATCCGACACGCCGAATATCCAGTAGGCCGCTTTCAGCGTCTGGTTGGGTTTGAGTTCCAGATAAACCGGCTTGAATACCGCACCCATGCGCAGACTGGCCAGGTATAGCCTTGCCTTGTAGATGCCCCGATAACGTTCGCTGACTGCAAGATCGCCTTTGCCGGTGAGCTGGTCGGGGCGGATCAGCCGGGAGCAATCGACCGTTTCTTGTTCAACTTGCGGCGGACGTCCGGCATCTAGGCGTGTGACCGCACGGGTTTCGCTGCATTTCAGCCAGAGCAGTGGTCCGCTGAATTGCTGCGATTCGGCGGATTGGCTGGCGATGCTGGCGACGGCAGCGTCACGCGTGGCTTGCCGTTCCCGTACTTTCCATTCGATGCGTGTCAGCGCGACGATGAGCAAGATCGCCATGACGGCGAGTGCCAGCAGTTTGTAGGTCAGATTGCGGTTCACTTTGGGCTCCCTGGTTGAACGCTGCCGAGAATAGGCGACGGTGATGAGGGAGACGTGAAGCGTGTGTGGGGTTTGTGTGGAGTTTAGGTTGGCAGCGACAAGACGGCTTCCGCGCCGCCCGCAGGGTGGTTGGACAGGGTAATGGTGCCGCCATGCAGACGGGCGGACTGCTCGACCAGGTTAAGCCCCAGCCCGGTGCCACGCTGGCCGCTGTCCGGGCGGGGGGTGGAATAAAAACGCTCGAACAAGCGGTCTTGTGCGTAGTCGGGAATGCCCGCTCCCTCGTCGCGGACGCGCAGTTCAAGCCGCTTGCCCGCCTGGCACAATTGCAGATGGATCGTGCCGTTGGGCGGGCTGAAGTCGATCGCATTGTCGAGCAGGTTCAGCAATGCCTGGCGCAGCAAAAAGCGGTCGCCCTGCAGCTGCGGAATATCGGGCTGCAATGTTGATTGACCTCGGTCGCTTTGGATGCGGAGCGATTTCTCCGCTAGGCGAGACTCGCGCAAAGCGATGGCCTCGGCGAGCAGCAAAGCCATATCGAGTGGCTCGCGGGTGGGCGGACGATCGCGATTTTCGGCGCGCGCGAGTTCAAGCACGCCTTCAACGATCCTTTGCAGGCGCTCGGCTTCCTGGCGGATATTGTGGTGCAGCCGGGCACGTCGCACCGGGTCGCGCTCGTCTTCCACAAGTTCGGCCGCGCCGCGCACGGCGGCGATGGGGCTTTTTAACTCATGCGCGAGCAGTTGGGTGACGCGTTCCACGTGGGTTTTGCCGTCGAGCTCGGCACGCAGGTGCTCCAGAGCCTGGGCCAGACGTTTCAATTCGCTGCGTCCTTCGATGGGGATGGAGCGGCGTTTGCCCGCCGCAGCTTCGTTGGCATAAATGACCAGCCGCCGCAAATCGCGTGTCATCCAATAGGAAAACACCAGCGCCAACAACATCGCCACTGCAAACAATCCCATCGCGGCCTTGTTTGCTTCGCGTTGACCTAGGTCGATAAAAGTTTGGAACGAGCGCGATGGCTTGCCGACGGATAGCACGCCGACAATCTGGCCGTTGACCCGGATGGGGGCCGCGACATACATGATGGAACTGGTATCGTCGTACGGATTATCCCGGCTGGTGCGTGCGCCGTATTGGCCTTGCAGGGTGCGGCTGACATCACGCCAGCGTGAGTAATCCTGGCCTGCGGCTTCTCCGCGGCTGTCGAAGAGAACGTAGCCTTGGTGGTCAGTGACATAAACACGCAGGTCAGGAACGTTTTTTTGCACGTTGTAAATGCGTGCCTCAAAGCGCCGTTGTTGATAGGAATGAAACAGCGATTCGATAGTAGCGGTCTTGCCGGGTTGGGTCCGCATTTCCCCGGCCGCAACCTCGGCCAGCAGGTTGGCGGTCTGCACCAGCATGTCCTCGACCGACTGCCGTACGCCGGGGACGAATTGCTCGGTAAACAATCTCATGGCTAGCAACACGGCCACGGCGGTAACGATGGCATAGCCAACCAAAAAACGAAGCAGAAAATTCACGGCTGGGGTGGATTCAGGCTGTAGCCGAAGCCGCGATGGGTGCGGATGAGTTCAAGCTCGGGGGACACCACCGCGAGTTTGGCGCGCAGCGATTTGATATGTGTGTCGATGACGCGTTCCAGGCTGGCGTCGGCTAGCCCCGCAGCATCCATCAAAGCTTGTCGGCTGAAGACTTTTTGCGGGGCGTTCACCAGCGTGCGGAGCAGGAAGAACTCGGCCCGGGTGAGGCCCAGTGCCGTGCCTGCAAAAGTAATACAGGCGCGCGCTTCGTCAATCTGAAATACGCCGGAAGCAGGGGTTTGGACTGCAAGCTCGGGCTTGCTGCGGCGTAGTATGGTTTTGACCCGAGCAACCAGTTCGCGCGGGCTGAAGGGCTTGAGGATATAGTCGTCCGCACCGATTTCCAGGCCAACGACGCGATCGACCTCGTCCGAGCGTGCGGTCAGAAAAATGACGGGCAGCTCCGACGTGCGGCGGATGGTTTTGCAAACCTCGAAACCGTTGACATCAGGCAGTCCGACATCGAGTATCACCAGGTCGACGGCGGTTGAGCGGATGAATTCGAGACATGCCGAGCCGAGCATGACATGCGAACAATCAAATCCTTCCCGTTCCAGCCCCATGACGACATTCTCGGCAATGGGCAGATCGTCTTCGACCAGGAGAATATGCGCAGGCATGATGGCGGGGGAGTTTACATCGCCGCTGATGGTATCAGGGCATAAAAACGGCAGACCGGAAAAGTCTGCCGTGGTGGAAGCTAGCCAGCGCTTCCAGGTGTCGCGCAGCATTGCGCTGCGCGGGAGGAGACCGTTACGGGAACGCCGGAATGGTGGGTTCGATCCCCGAACTCATCGCTTCGGGGTGGTGCGCGGCAATCAGCTTCTTGATGTCGTCGACCCGTCCGGAGGGGGCGTCCACCATCATCAGGATGTGCCCGGCGGCGATGGCCGACTCAAAGGCCTTGAGCCGCGAGTTGGGAATCGAACTGGCGACCATGCTGGCGACCCAGGCGCCAAACGCGGCACCGATCAGCGCGGTGAGCAGGATGGTGACCAGTTGCAGATCAACGCCGGCGGGCGGAAAAAACACGGCCACCAGGCCTGCAATGATGCCAATGCCGCCGCCCACGGCCAAGCCGGTTTCGGCGCCATGGACAAAGTCGGATTTTTGCAGGATCGAGGCCTCGTGCAGGCCGTCAAGCGACATGCCGTCCCTGGCCATGACGTGAATGTGGCCGTCTTCGATGCGGGCGAGCAGAAGCTCGTCACGAATTTGTCGGGCGCTGCGGGTGTCCGGCACCATGAAATACAAACGTCTTCTCATGATGAATCTCCTAATGAGGGTCGTTGTCCGGCCCGGATACCTTTGATTAGCAGATATGCCGCTTTAGTCAAGCGGGACCCGGCGCTGTATAATTCGACAGGGGAAGCCGGTCAGACAACCGCTGCCACGCAAGTGGGAGAGGAAAGTCCGGGCTCCACAGAGCAGGATGCCGGCTAACGGCCGGACGCCGCGAGGCGAGGAATAGGGCCACAGAGACGAGCGTATTTAGTTACGGTGAAACGCGGTAACCTCCATCCGGAGCAACACCAAATA
>DATMWS010000127.1:0-6658 GCA_035562135.1 Thiobacillus sp.
TATCTCGACAATCCGGACAGCGATCCGGCCACGCGCATCAAGATCAAGGTCATTCAGCAGCGTCTGCGCCCCTATCTGGCGGAAATTCCGGAGCGGCCGGTGCCCGCCGTAGCGACCGCGAGTACGCCGCCTGCGCCTGCGCCGACACCGGCAGCAACACCGCAACGTGCTGAACGTGCCGAAACGGCAGAACCCACGCCCGACCCGATTCCCGAAGTGCGCCAACCCGCAGCGCCCGTTGTCCAGCCGGCAGCGGAGCTGATCAGAAAACCTGCCACGGCAGGGAATGGCGTGCGCGGCGCTGGCGAAACCGCAAACGGGCCATCCCTGGCCCGCGGCCCTCGGACACGTGTCCCTGACGTCCCGCCTATTACGTCTCCCATCGGCGAAACCGCAAACGGGTCATCCCTGCCCGAACAACTCGCGCACCAGATGGCCGACGCGCTCACCCGCAGCCACGATTTCGATGCCCTGTTGCATACCAGTCTGCTGACACTCGATGAGAGCGGCGACACGCCGGACGTGGCCGAGCTCAAACGCCTGCTCAAGAGCGGCATCGAGGAACTCATCGCCGAACATCGAACGCTGGAAAAGAACCTCACCGACACGCGCCGCGGCCTGCAGGTCATGACCGAGGACCGGCGGCAGATGGAGAAAGCACTCGACCGCGCGCGCAAGAACAGCCTGACCGACGAACTCACCGGGCTGCCCAACCGCAATGCCTTCCTGCGCCAACTGGACGCCGAGATCGGGCGCGCGCGGCGCTATGGTTTTTCGCTGGCGCTGGCGCTGATCGACCTGGATGATCTCAATACTGTCAACGAGCGTTATGGATATGCAGCGGGCGACGCCATCCTGCATGCCTACGCGCGCGAGATCATGTCGCAGTTTCGCGGCTATGATCTGGTGGCGCGCTACGGCGACGATGAGTTCGCGGTGCTGCTGCCCAACACCCAGAAGGACGGTGCGGAACGCGCTATCGACAAGGCACAGAAACACGCGGCCGGTACCTTCATTCAGTTCAACGGCCAGAATCTTCCGCTGCCGTCATTCTCGAGCGTGCTCACGCTTTACTCACATGGCGAACACCCGGATGCGCTGCTCAAACGCGCCGACGAGGCCCTGAGCCACGCCAAGCAACGCGGGCGCGCCCAGTCCGTAGTCGCCCTGGCGGCCAACTGATGCTGGCACAACGCCGCCGCCCCGCTACATCATGAGAAAAAAATTGCGCCTGCTGGTCTACTTCGCATTCATCGCGCTCCTGTATTATCTCAGCCTCAAGTATTTGCCGAACAGCGCCACACCCTGAATACGGCGTTCGGCAGCACAACAAGAAAGGCACCATCATGAAAAGCCTGTGGAATGACGACGAAGCGAATCTCTATCAGGGCGAGCTGGGCCAGCGCGTGTACAGCTCGCGCCTGCTTGGCCGCGAACCGGCGCTGGTGCTGCACGGCGGTGGCAACACCTCGGTCAAGGTGAGCGAGAAGAATCTGCTCGGCGAGGAGGAGGTACTGCTTTATGTCAAAGGCAGTGGCGCAGACCTGGAGCACATCGAGGCGAACGGCTTCGCACCGGTGCGGCTGAACCCGCTGCTCAAGCTGGCGAAACTGCCGGCGCTCTCCGATCCGGAGATGGTGAACGCGCTGCGCACGCAAATGACGCGCGCCGATGCGCCCACGCCTTCGGTCGAGGCCATTCTGCACGCCATCCTGCCGTACCGTTTTGTTGACCACACCCACGCCGATGCCGTGCTGGCCGTCATGAACAGCCGCGATGGCGAAGCGCGCATTCGCGAGATCTACCACGACAACGTGGTCATCATTCCCTATGTCATGCCGGGTTTCGATCTGGCACGCGCCGTCGCCGAAAGCTTCCCGGCGGCCGCCGGACCGAAGACGGTCGGCATGATTCTGCTGCACCACGGTGTGTTTGCCTTCGGCAACACGGCACGCGAGGCCTACGAGCGCATGATCGATCTGGTGACGCGCGCCGAGGACTATCTCGCCAAGCACCACGCCTGGAACATTTCGGCGCCGGCGCTCACCCCCGGGCCGGTGCCGTTGCGGCGCGAACTGGCGGCGCTGCGCCACGAGGTCTCGAAGACCGCGGGCTTTCCGCTGGTTCTTACCGCGCACACCGATTCGCGCAGCCTCGCCTTCGTGCGCCGCGAGGATCTGGCCAAGCTCACCCAGCAGGGCCCGGCCACGCCCGATCACGCCATCCGCACCAAGCACCTGCCGCTGCTCGGGCGCGATGTCGCCGCCTATGCCGACGCCTACCGCAAATACTTCGCGGCCTACGGCGCACAGGCCAGAGAACCGAAGACCATGCTCGACCCGGCGCCGCGCGTGCTGCTCGACCCGCAGCTCGGTGTGTGTACCCTGGGGCGCAGTGCCAAAGATGCGGCCATCGTGCACGACATCTACTCGCACACCATGGACATCCAGCTGCGTGCCGCGCGCCTCGGCGGTTATCAGGCGCTTTCGCCGAAAGATATTTTCGCGGTCGAATACTGGGACCTGGAACAGGCCAAGCTCAAAAAAGGCGGCAAGCCGCCGCTGTTCGCCGGGGAAGTCGCGCTGGTCACCGGCGCCGCCTCCGGCATCGGCAAGGCGTGCGTCGATTCGCTGCTGGCGCGCGGCGCAGCCGTCATCGGCCTCGACATCGATCCGGCCATCGCCAAACTTCACCACCGCCCGGACTTCGCCGGCTTCGTGTGCGACGTGACCGACGAGCCGCGTCTGATACAGGCTATCGAACACGGCGTGCGCGCCTTCGGCGGGCTCGACATGCTGATTCTGAACGCCGGCCTGTTTCCGCCCGGCACGCGCATCGAGTCGCTCGCCATGGCCGAATGGCACAAGGTCATGCGCGTCAACCTCGACGCCAACCTCGCGCTGCTGCGCGAGGCGCATCCACTGCTCAAGCTCGCCCCGAACGGCGGGCGCGTGGTGATCATCGGCTCGAAGAACGTACCCGCGCCCGGCCCGGGCGCGGCCGCCTACTCGGCCTCGAAGGCCGCGCTGCAACAACTCGCGCGCGTCGCGGCGCTCGAATGGGCCGGCGACGGCATCCGCCTCAACAGCCTGAACCCGGATGCCGTATTCGACACCGGTATCTGGACGGAAGAAGTGCTCATGGCGCGCGCCGCGCACTACGGCATGACAGTCGAAGGTTACAAACGCAAGAACCTGCTCAAGACCGAAATCACCAGCCACGACGTTGCCGAGCTCGCCGCCGAACTCTGCGGCCCGCTGTTCGCCAAGACCACCGGCGCGCAGATTCCGGTGGATGGCGGGAATGATCGGGTGATCTGATTCCCCATCGCACCCTCTCAGGCGTTCGCATTTCAGCGGACGCTGATTTAGCACTTGGGCACTGGTGTCCTGCTTGGAGATGTGGCTATATCTCAGGCAGGAAACTTTCCGCCAATATTCGTGACACCATAATTTTAAGGAACCTGTTGAATTAACAGGATGTGATAATTAATACCCCCCCAATAGTCACGTTGCAACGGGATCATTGGGGGCCGAAATGTAGTTAGGCATACATGAACCTCAGGGATCTGAAACAAGAAGATATGGATTTAACCGTGTGGCGATACATGCCATTCTCTAAATTCGTATCTCTTCTTGTTTATCAGGCTCTATGGTTTTCTAAATTGAACATTCTTCAAGATCAGTTTGAAGGAATGATGCCCCATGTCACAAAAGAGATGATGCAAGCTCATGACCAAGAGCTAAAGAAGGGTTTCCCTCCAGAGTATCATTCACAGTTTAGAGAGATGGCTACTCGTAATGAGCAAGATTCAAAGGAGCTCTTAATTGTGAACTGTTGGTTTCTAGGAAATAACGAATCTGAGCGCATGTGGCGTGAATATGGTGGAGGCAAGCAGTCAGTTGCAATAAAATCTACAATCAAACAGCTTTTTGAAAATATCGGCGTCCCGCACGATAAGCATGCGACACACATCGGGAGAGTTTCGTATGTTGACCATAGAAATCATCTGATGACCAAATATCACGCAAATCAAGGTCACGAGCGAGCGTTTCTAAAAGACGCCGAACGATATCAACATGAACAGGAACTGCGCATCGTTACGCTAAATACAAAAACAAAATATTGTGTCAGTCCAGAGGGCAAACCTTACGAGGAGTCAGAAGTACAAGGAAAGAACATGAATAATTTCGAAAATCCAGGCCTGTACGTTGCCGTGCAGTTGAAGCAACTTGTCTCGGAAATTCGTATTTCGCCAGAAGCTGATGGCTGGTTTTACTTGCTGTTCAAACGAATAATGGAGCTAAACAACCTAGGGATAACAGTAAAGCAGTCTAAGCTATTGGATGCCTAACAAGCCCATCAACGCGGACAGCAAAAAGCGGCGCTCCTTCGTCGCTCTGCTTTTTGCTGCCGATGGGCGGCGTTAGACGTACGCGGAGAGCGAAGCATGGGCATCTTCGACAAACTGTTTGGTCGACGCTCGACCGAGGAACTGGCGGAGCGGCTAATTGAGCGTTCGCGAGAGATTGTTAGTGCCTACGGAGCCATCCTAGAAACCGGCCCTGTCCCTGGTACCGTTGCAGATACCTCCGAGCTGCCATACCCAAAGGATGCCATCAAGATCGCACTTGTCACGCTGCTCACATTGACAAAGGAGCCTTCGCTGCGCGAACACCTAAAGCTCGGTTACGTCTCCCTTGCCGACTGGCAAACTGGTGTCGGTCCGAGCCGAGTCGGGATTGATGCAACCAAACTCGACGTAAGCTTGGAACCAGTGGAATTGGCAAACCGCATATTGGCCGGTGATGCCGCGGCGAAAGAATGGTTGCCTAGAGCTAGGCTCGAACAAGAGGCGCTCATTGCCGAGCTCCGAGAGCTGGGCCATTGGTAGATGCGTACGTCTAACTCGGTCGTTACGCCTTAGAGGAGTAACTAGTAGTGCTGACCACCATAATCGTGATTTTTGCTTTCTGCTTTGTCCTTGAGCGTGCCATCCCCGGATGGCCATTGCCGCATGTGCGCACCTGGCCACTGCGGGTATTGCTGGTCAACGGAATCCAGGTCTGCGTCATCCTGCTCGCGGGTATTACATGGGAACGTTGGTTGTCCTCGGCGTCGGTCTTCCATCTTTCGGAGCACATGTCACCGGCAGGCGGTGGACTCATCGCTTACTTTATCGCTACGTTCCTGTTCTATTGGTGGCACCGTTGGCGGCATGAATACAACTTCTTGTGGCGCGGCTTTCACCAGATTCACCACAGTCCGCAACGGCTGGAAGTCATTACATCCTTCTACAAGCACCCTGGCGAAATGATTGTTAACTCGATCCTTGGCAGCCTCCTTGTCTACACATTTCTCGGTCTTTCACTCGAGGCGGGGGCGATCTACACACTGTGCACGGCGCTGGGCGAATTCTTCTACCATACCAACGTCAAGACGCCTCGCTGGATCGGATTCTTCTTCCAGCGTCCGGAGATGCATCGCATTCACCATCAGCACGACCGGCACAAGAACAACTACGGAGATATCACTTGGTGGGACATGCTGTTCGGAACCTATGAGAATCCGAAAGAGTGGATTCACACGTGCGGCTTCGATGATGCCAAGGAGCAACGGTTGATTCAGATGCTTGCCTACAAAGATGTAAATGATGTGACTTAACAATCCGGCAGGTTTGGCTGAGCGCCTTGCGTGAAGCCCAACATCCGTTAAGCAGGTTTTCAAAGGAGTCTACCAATGAAAATGACGCGCAACATGGGGATGCTGTTACTGGCCGTCTGGTTGATCTTGACTGGACTATTACCGCTGCTCAATCTCGGTTTCTCCGGACTGGGCACTGCGATGGCTCTTCTCGCCATCGCAGCAGGTATTTTTATCATCGCAGGCCGATAGGCTGAAGCTTCCGAAATACTGGGGTTAGCTCAAACTGACCCCCGATGATTCGTTGCACTTCCAGTCTCAATCGGATTGATTTGAGTTGCCGCACGACTCAGCTCAACATCAGAATCCGCGTGGGCACAAAAACGTGCCCACCCTGCCCGGCTCGGTTCAACCTCAGGAGGAGCCATGAAACTGCTCAGCTACATCGCTTGTACAAGCTTGCTGGTCGTCGGTACATCCATTTTTTCCGCCACTGTCCCGGCCAGCGATTTTGAGGGCATAAAACAGGTCAAGGTCGTCTGGGACATCATCGTAGGTGATGAAAAAGTGTTTACTGATCGCATGGGCCTGATCAAGGAAACGGCGGAAGGCCTGAAAGACCGCGGCATAGAACCCAAGTTCGTCCTGGCGATCCACGGGCCGGCCGCCAAGTATGTGACGAAATCCCTGGTTGGCACCAAATACGAGAAGGACAAAATCGAGAAGCTCGACGCGATCCAGGCTTCGATGGATAACCTCAGGAAAGACGGCATGAAGATCGAGGTGTGCGCGATTGCCATGAAGCGCGGCAAGATCGATGACAAGAATGTACAGCCATTCGCCGTCATTGAAAGCAACGTCTGGGAAAACATCACCGTATTGCAGAACAAGGGCTACGCCTACATGCCCGTATTCTAGCCCACGGTGGGCGGATTACGCCGCGCTATTCCGCCCACCGCAAACTGTCGATGGAGATCGTGCCATGGCCGGATATTCCGGAACACCTCTGGCAAAA
>DATMWS010000128.1:0-3180 GCA_035562135.1 Thiobacillus sp.
TGCATGACGTGGTGGAGGACACCCCGGCCACCGCAGGAGAGATCGAGGTACGTTTCGGCAAGGCGGTAGCCATGCTGGTCGAAGGCGTATCCAAGCTCGACAAGCTGTCGTTTGCGTCCGAGCAGCATGCGCAGGCAGAAAATTTCCGCAAAATGCTGCTGGCGATGGCGCAGGATGTTCGGGTCATCCTGATCAAGCTGGCCGACCGCACGCACAACATGCACACCATGGGTGCCATGCCGGCCGACAAGCGCCGCCGCATCGCCACCGAAACGCTCGAAATCTACGCGCCCATTGCCAACCGCCTGGGGCTTCACTCGGTCTACCAGGAACTGGAAGACCTGGGCTTCCGCTACAGCCACCCCAACCGCTATCAGGTGCTGGCCAAGGCGGTGAAGGCCGCACGTGGCAACCGCCGTGAACTGGTCGACAAGGTCAAGGTGGTGATGCAGGAAAAACTCGAACAGGCGAAGGTCGACGCCACCATCACCGGGCGCGAAAAGCACCTCTACAGCATCTACCGCAAGATGCAGGAAAAGAACCTGGCCTTCTCCGAAGTATTCGACATCTATGGCTTCCGCGTGGTGGTTCGCGACCAGCCGTCCTGCTATCTGGCGCTGGGTGTGCTGCACGCCTTGTACAAGCCGATACCCGGCAAGTTCAAGGACTACATTGCCATCCCCAAAGCCAACGGCTACCAGTCGCTTCACTCGATCCTGTTCGGCCCCAGCGGCACCCCGATCGAGGTGCAGATCCGCACCACCGACATGAACCGCCTGGCCGAGTCCGGCATCGCCTCGCACTGGATGTACAAATCTTCCGATGCCGAGCTAAATGACGTACAGACGCGCACCCATCGCTGGCTGCAGTCACTGCTCGACATTCAGGCCGACCACGGCGATTCAACCGAGTTTCTGGAACACATCAAGATCGACCTGTTCCCCGACGAGGTCTATGTGTTTACGCCGAAAGGCAAAATCATGGCGCTGCCACGCGGCGCCACGGCGGTGGATTTTGCCTTTGCCGTGCACACCGATGTCGGTCATCGCTGCATCGCTGTCAAGATCAACTTCGAGCTGATGCCGCTGCGCACCCAGTTGCGAAACGGCGATCACGTCGAAGTGCTCACCGCATCCAATGCCAGTCCCAATGCGGCCTGGCTGAATTTCGTCGTCACCGGCAAGGCGCGCTCGCACATCCGCAATTACCTGCGCAATACCCACGTGGAAGAAGCTGCGGCGCTGGGCGAGCGCCTGCTAAAGCACGCGATTGCCACGCTCAATCCAGACGCGGTCGAACCCGACGCGTCGGTATGGGAGCGAGTGGTCAAGGAATACGGCGTGGAATCCCGCGAGGAGCTGTTCGCAGGCATCGGTCTGGGGCGCAAATTACCGCTGGTAGTCGCACATCAATTGCTCCATGTACAGGGTGAGAAAACCGGCGAGCCGGCCCACCCGCACGCCATCAGCATTCGCGGCACCGAAGGCATTGCGGTCGAGCTGGCGCAGTGCTGCCACCCGATTCCCGGCGACCCCATTCTCGGCTTCATCCACAAGGATCGCGGCCTCATCATTCACACCCACGACTGCGCGTCGATTCGGACTTTCCGCACCGATCCCGACAAATGGCTGGACGTCGAATGGGAAGCCGAGCCGGGCCACATGTTCGACGTCTCGATCAAAGTCGTCGTCGGCAACCAGCGCGGCGTACTCGCCAAGGTGGCAGCCGCCATTGCCGAACACGGCTCCAACATCGGTAACGTCTCGATGGAAGAAGAGGATGGCAGCCCCTACACCGTGCTGTTCTTCACCGTGCAGGTGGAAAACCGCATGCACCTTGCCCGCGTCATGCGTGGCTTGCGCACGCTGCCCGACGTGGTGCGGATATTCCGCATCAAGGGCAAGAAAGACGGCCGCGCCGCACCGATCCAATAAGCCCCCGCTACAGGAATCATTCAGCATGAACAAAAGCATCATTCAGACCGCCGACGCCCCCGCCGCAATCGGCACCTATTCGCAAGCCGTGCGGGTTGACCGCACCGTCTACATGTCCGGCCAGATTGGCCTCGACCCCGCCTCCATGCAGATGGTCGAGGGGATCGACGTGCAAATTCACCAGGTGTTCAAGAATCTGGCTGCCGTGGCAGCTGCGGCCGGTGGTTCGCTGTCCGACGTGGTCAAGCTGAATGTTTTTTTGACCGACCTCGGTCACTTTCCCAGGGTCAACGAAATCATGGCCGGCTATTTCAGCCAGCCCTATCCGGCGCGCGCCGCAGTCGGCGTATCTGCGTTGCCGCGCGGCGCGCTGGTCGAGGCCGACGCTGTGATGGTCCTCGGATAAGTAGCCAAATTGAAAGCGGCTTCGCCGTTTTCCTTCCCCGTCAGCCCGGCGCTCGTCGCCAAACTCGCCAAACTCGGCCTCTGCCGCGACGCCGACCTGGTGTTGCACCTGCCTTTACGCTGGGAAGACGAAACCCACATCACGCCGATTCGCGATCTGTTGCCCGGACAAACGGCTCAGGTGCAGGCAATGGTGCGCGAGGCCAGGGTAGTCTACCGGCCGCGCCGCATGCTGACAGTGACAGTTGAAGACGCCGGCGGCGTGTTGGGCTTGCGCTTCCTGAATTTTTATCCCAGCCATCTCAAGCTGTTTCAGCCCGGAGCAAGCTTCCGCTGCATGGGTGAGGTGCGCGGCGGCTTCCTTGGGCTGGAGATGGTGCATCCACGTTTTATCAAGGCAGACGACACCACGCCCTTGCCAGCCCAACTCACCCCGGTGTATCCAACCACCGCCGGGTTGGGGCAAGCCACATTGCGCAAGCTGGTCGCGCGCGCGCTCGAGGCGCCGATCAGCGACACGCTGCCGTCCGACTGGCTGGCTGAACTCAATCTGCCGGAACTGGAATCCAGCATACGGCTGCTGCATCAGCCGCCGCTCGACTGCGCGCTGGAAACGCTCGAATCGCGCCGCCACCCGGCCTGGCAGCGACTGGCGTTCGACGAATTACTGGCGCAGCAACTGTCGTTGGCCACATCGCGGCTGCAACGCCAAAGCCTTTGCACCACGCCCCTACCGGCAAAACAGCAGTTGACCACGGCATTCACCCGGCAGCTGCCATTTGAGCTGACCGCAGCCCAGACGCACGCCTGGCAGGAAATCAGTACCGATCTGACCCGCCCC
>DATMWS010000129.1:0-2253 GCA_035562135.1 Thiobacillus sp.
GCTCAGCGCGCAGTGCGCCAAGCTTCTGTCCGAGGGGCTTCGGCCTTCCGTGGTGGCCAGGCAAGTGGGCATCAATGCAGATTTCCTGATCTCGGCGGAAACTGGGCTTGCACTTTTTACACCAAAGCGAAGATCATTTTGGCGCCGGTCTCAGGGTGTTGGAATTCTTGTTGCGTGATTTCCTCCAGCAGGGCGGCAATTGCTTTGTCATGAGCCGGGTTGGCCATTCGGTGGATCCGGATGGTCAGGGTTTTGGCAACATCGTCCGGCGCGATGTCTGCGGATGAAACGAAGAGTTCGCGGATCAGCGCGCGAGCTTCGTCCTCTTTCGTCAGATGCTGTTTCAATAGACCGACCAGGGCTGTCTCTGCACGATAAGCGATCATTTTCACGGTGTCCGACAGCATCTTGTTCAGCGGCAATAACTGTGTGGGCCGCTCGGCCTGCGGCAGGCTGCTGATCGGTACGTTCTTGGGTGTCGTCTTGCGCTGCTCACGCAGTTGCGCCAGTTGCGCCTGATGCACCTGAATCGCTTCGGTCGCCTCGGCCTTTTTCTGCACGTCGGCACCGTTGGCGAGACCTAGTTTTGCCCATTCCGCCTGAAGCTTACGTTCGATGGAGCGTGCGCTTGCGATCTTTTTCTCCAGCGCTCGCCGTGCCGGATTGACGACCACGACGGTGCCAGGAAGGCTTTCTGCGCCATGCTCGATAAGTCCATCGATATCATAATGTTGCATCATGTAGGCGAAAAAGTTTTCCTGGCACCACCGGGAGAACATTCGCCCGCCAATCACCATGCTGCCCAGATGCCTGGCGCTGGTGATGACGGCAGTTTGATGCCCCGTTGGCGCCAGCCGCCGCACTTCGCTCACCGGCAGCGAATCTTTGCCGCTGCTGAGCAGGGTTTCGCGCAGGGCGAGTTTCATGCGAGCGCTGCCGCCGCCCGGAATGGGCACCTCCTGCTCGGCAAATTCAGCTTCAGGCCAGGCATCCTTGACGTTCTTGCGATAGGTGATGGCGCCAATACGGTGTTTCCACAGCGCCGACAACAGACTGTGCGTTGCGCCTTCGCGGTCGAAGACGATGACAAAGCGATGCAGTTGCGGATCGGCACTGAGTTCGTCACGGCTGGGTTGCTGGGGAACACTGTTCAGCAGTTCCGGCACGATGTCCTTGAGCAGGGTGTCGGCCAAACCTTCGGTGACTGCCTTGGAGACCACGAAGAAGGGCCGCCCCACGGCATCGTTGACCCAGTAGTCGGACGTGCCGCGCAAGCACAATTTCTGGCGCGAGACGTAGCGGCGCGGCAGGTTCGCCTCAGCCCCGTGATAGACACGGATGTGGGCATCGACATACAGATACCCGGCTTCCTCGGGGTCGCTTGCCATCCAGCTCTTACTCAGTTCCTTCATCCAGGCACCCGGATTCCCCGTGCTCGCCATCAGGCTGATCTTTTCTCGCAAGGTGCGTACTTCCGGGACGCGATCAATGCCGATGACTTTGCCGAATTCGCCCGGCGGGATGTGGCGCAGCCCTTCGGGCCGACGAATGCGTCCCAGGGCCATGAAGCCAAGGGTCAGCAGAATGTGCAAGGCGCTATAGAATCCTTTCGGCAGCCTCAGGTGGCGTCCCAGTCCGCTCAGCAAGCCATTGGCGCACAGCGCCGGCAGTCCGACGAGCAGGCCACCCAACTGAACGTCATGGCCGCTCTCAAACCGGGTGGTGGCGCTTTCCGCCAGTCCGACTGCGGCGGCCATGCGTTCATCCGCCCGCGTGCAGGCCGTCCCCATGCCGGCAGCCGCTTGCGCATCGGCGCGGCTACGTTCGCTCTTGCTGCTGCCGATCACGGGGGCCAGAACGGCGTCATTGCCTTTGGGCAACACCGGAACGCCTTGCCGTTTGATGGCCTTGCGCAGTGTGGATTCCTGAACCCCCGCGCGTCGCGCTACTTCCACCGGGGGCAATCCTTCATCGAGAAGCTTCCCGCATTGGGCACTTTTCTCGGCGGTCATGACACGCGGCTTGGTCGGCTTGGCGGCACCAAAGAATGATGCGGATCCCTCTTCGCGGTATTGCCGGGTCCAATGCATCAAGGTCCGGTGCGGGATCGACAGCGGCGCCTGCTCCAGATCACGCGCCCGAACATGCCTATTGGCCATCAGACTCGCCAGCACAAAACGCATGCCTTGCTGGTCGCCTATCGGGTGCGAATAGTAGTTGTCGCCTCCCAGAAAATACGTCCTGGTGCCGTCC
>DATMWS010000130.1:0-7455 GCA_035562135.1 Thiobacillus sp.
GTCAAGGACACCACGCCTTTCGAATACAAGGAAATGGAATTCAAGGTCATCAAGCTCGACCGCAAGCGCAACAACGTGGTGGTGTCGCGTCGTGCCGTGCTGGAAGAGACCATGGGTGCCGACCGCGAAGCGATGATGGAAAACCTGAAGGAAGGCTCCATCGTCAAGGGCGTGGTCAAGAACATCACCGACTACGGCGCGTTCGTGGACCTGGGCGGCATCGACGGCCTGCTGCACATCACCGACATGGCCTGGCGCCGCGTCAAGCATCCGTCGGAAGTGGTGCACGTCGGCCAGGAACTCGAAGCCAAGATCCTGCGCTACGACACCGAGAAGAACCGCGTGTCGCTCGGCATCAAGCAGCTGGGTGACGACCCGTGGGTCGGCATCGCACGCCGCTACCCGCAGGGCACCCGCATGTTCGGCAAGGTCGCCAACCTGACCGACTACGGCGCGTTCGTGGAAATCGAGGAAGGCATCGAAGGCCTGGTGCACGTCTCCGAAATGGACTGGACCAACAAGAACGTCAGCCCCTCCAAGATCGTTCAGCTGGGCGACGAAGTTGAAGTCATGGTGCTCGACATCGACGAAGACAAGCGTCGCATCTCGCTGGGCATGAAGCAGTGCAAGTCCAACCCGTGGGAAGACTTCGCGATGAACCACAAGAAGGGCGACAAGGTCAGCGGCGCGATCAAGTCGATCACCGACTTCGGCGTGTTCATCGGCCTGCCGGGCGGCATCGACGGCCTGGTTCACCTGTCCGACCTGTCGTGGAGCCTGCCTGGCGAAGAAGCCGTGCGCAACTTCCGCAAGGGCCAGGACGTGGAAGCCGTGGTGCTGGGAATCGACCTCGAGCGCGAGCGCATTTCGCTCGGCATCAAGCAGCTCGAAGGCGATCCGCTGACCAGCTACGCGACCGGCCACGAGAAGGGCAGCATCGTCAAGGGCACCATCAAGACCGTGGAGGCCAAGGGCGCCACCGTGCAGCTGGACAGCGACATGGAAGGCTACCTGCGCGCATCCGAAGTGTCGCGTGACCGCGTCGAAGACATGCGCAGCCACTACAAGGAAGGCGACGAAATCGAAGCCATGATCATCAACGTCGATCGCAAGAACCGCGTGATCAACCTGTCGATCAAGGCCAAGGACATGACCGACCAGGATTCCGCGATGAAGAAACTCGCCGCAGAATCTTCAGCGGCCGCCACCGGTTCGACCAACCTCGGCGCGCTGCTGAAGGCCAAGCTCGACAACAAGAACGCCGAGTAATCCATGACCAAGTCCGAGCTGATTGCTCAACTGGCGGCGCGGCATTCGCAATTTTCGGTTGCGGATATCGAGATGGCGGTGAAGACGATCCTCGACGCGCTGGCAAAAAACCTGTCGCGCGGCGAACGGATCGAAATCCGCGGCTTTGGCAGCTTCAGCCTGAGCTTCCGTCCTGCCCGTCTCGGCCGCAATCCCAAGTCGGGCGAGCGCGTGCAGGTGCCGGCCAAGTATGTGCCGCACTTCAAGGCGGGCAAGGAATTGCGCGATCGGGTGGATTTCCCATTATAAGTTATGCAAAGTAGGGTGAAAACGGCGCGTTGAGCGCCGTTTTCTTTTTTCGCCGCACTTTTTCAAGCCAGTCTGCAAAGGTAGAATGGACGCTAATCTGATGCGATCAATCATGAAAAATATCACACGTTATCTGGGGCTGGCGGCGAAACTGCTGGTGTTTCTGCTGGTGCTGGGCTTTGCCCTGAAAAACAGCCATAGCGTCACTTTCTATTCCTACCTGGACTATGTTTGGCAGGCGCCGCTGATCGTCATGCTGGGGCTGGCGTTTATGCTGGGCGCGCTGACGGGGGTGCTGGCCTTGCTGCCGACCCTTTTCCGCCTGCGACGTGAGCTTTCCCTCAGGCCGCAGATGGCCGGCGTGGACACGACGATTATGCAGACTGACATGCCAGTCGTCTGACGCGCCATGGAGTTTGAATTCTGGTGGCTGCTGGCGTTTCCCTTGTTTTTTGTACTGGGTTGGCTGGCGGCGCGGGTCGACATTCGTCAGGTGGTGACCGAATCGCGCGCGCTGCCCAATTCGTATTTCCGCGGGCTGAATTTCCTGCTCAACGAGCAGCCTGATAGGGCCATCGAAGCCTTTCTCGAAGTCGTCAAACTCGAGCCCGAAACCATCGATCTGCACTTTGCGCTGGGCGGCCTGTTTCGCCGCCGCGGCGAACTCGACCGCGCCATCCGCATGCACGAAAATCTGCTGGAACGTGAAGGGCTGGCCGAAGACCAGCGCCTGCGCGCGATGAGCGAACTGGGGCAGGATTATCTGAAGGCCGGGCTGCTCGACCGCGCCGAGCAGGTGTTCGGCAAGCTTCTGGAAACCTCGCAACATGGGCTGGCGCGCACCTATCTGCTGGAAATCTATGTGCAGGAAAAAGACTGGCAAAAAGCCATCGACGCGGCACGCATGCTGGAAAAGGACACCAGCAAACCGCTCAACGCCGACATTGCCCATTTTTATTGTGAGCTGGCGCTGCTGGAAGCGGCCAGGGGTCATTCCGACGCTGCGGCGGCCCATTTGCAGCAGGCGCTGGCCACTAATCGCCAGTCGGTGCGCGCCAACCTGATGGCGGGTGATCTCGACGCGGCGGCAGGGCGACACGAGGCCGCGATTGCCGACTGGCGCCTGGTTGAAACGCAGAACACGTCGCACATGGCGCTGGTGGTGGATCGCGTGCTCGGCAGCTACCGCCAGCTGGGGTGGCTGGCAGAAGGTGTGCAGTGGCTGCGTGCACTGTATGCCCGGCAACCGTCGCAGGACGTGTTCAACGCCCTCTATCTGGCGGTGTCAGAAACCGAAGGCGCGGCTGCGGCCAGCCAACTCGCACGCGAGGAACTGCGCCGCAATCCCACCCTGCGCACGCTGGATCGCCTGCTGGAGGCCGAACTCATCAATGCCGAGCCGGAACAGCGCGAGTTGCTGCAGGTGGAAAAAAGCCTGGTGGCGTCGCACAGCCAGCGCATGATGCGCTACCAGTGCAGCAGTTGCGGATTCAAGGCCAAGCAGTTCTTCTGGCGTTGCCCGGCGTGCGGGCGGTGGGACAGTTTCGACCCGGAGCGGCGCGAGAGCGATGGGTAGAACCCCAAGGGTCAGGATTCAGGGAATAGGGGATGAGGCATAAAATTATAGTGGCGCTGGATTTTGCCGATGCGGCTTCGGCGCTGGCCCTGGTGGAGCGGCTGGATCCCGCGTTGTGCCGGCTCAAGGTGGGCAAGGAATTGTTCACCGTGGCGGGGCCGGACTTGGTGCGGGCGCTGGTCGCGCGCGGCTTCGAGGTTTTCCTGGATCTGAAATTTCACGACATTCCCAATACCGTGGCGGCGGCGTGCCGGGCGGCGGCCGGGCTGGGGGTGTGGATGCTGAACGTCCATGCGTCGGGCGGCCGCCGCATGATGGCGGCGGCGCAGCAAGCCCTGGCGGATTTGCCCCCGCGTGAGCGGGCCGGGGACAAGCCGCAGCGGCCGCTATTGATTGCGGTGACGGTGCTGACCAGCATGAGCGCCGAGGATCTGGGCGAAGTCGGCATTTCCGATGCGCCGGCCGACCAGGTGTTGCGACTGGCCCGCCTGGCACAGCAATGCAAACTCGATGGTGTAGTTTGCTCGGCGCAGGAGGCTTCCATGCTGCGCTCTGATCTGGGCGCGGATTTTCGCCTGGTGACGCCGGGCATTCGCCCGGCAGGATTTGATGCGGGCGACCAGCGCCGCGTGATGACGCCGGCGGAGGCCTTGCGCGCCGGCGCGACCGACCTGGTGATCGGGCGCCCGATCACGGCAACGGCCGATCCATTGGCCGCGCTCAAACAGATTCATTCCGACATTCAAAACATTTAGGGAGACCGTTGTGAAAATTACCGTGATCGGCACAGGCTATGTGGGCCTGGTGACCGGAACCTGCCTGGCGGAAGTCGGCAACGAGGTGCTGTGCCTCGATGTCGACCCGAGCAAAATCGAGATCCTGAAAGCGGGCGGCATCCCGATTTACGAGCCCGGGCTGGAAGACATGGTGAAGCGCAACGTCGCCGCAGGCCGGCTGTCTTTCACCACCGACATCGAGGAGTCGGTGAACTTCGGCCAGATCCAGTTCGTCGCCGTCGGCACCCCGCCCGATGAGGACGGTTCGGCCGACCTGCAATATGTGGTGGCGGCGGCGCGCAACATCGGCCGTCACATGACCGACTACAAACTGGTGGTCGACAAATCCACCGTGCCGGTCGGCACCGCGGACAAGGTGAAAGCCGCCTTGCAGCAAGAGTTGGACAAACGTGGCGTCGCGATCGAATTCAATGTGGCGTCCAACCCCGAATTCCTGAAAGAGGGCGCGGCGGTGGACGATTTCATGAAACCCGACCGCATCGTGATCGGCACCGACAGCGAGCGCGCCACGGCCTTGCTGCGCCAGTTGTATGCGCCGTTCCAGCGCAACCATGACCGCCTGACGGTGATGGATGTGAAGAGTGCCGAGCTCACCAAATACGCCGCCAACGCCATGCTGGCGACGCGCATTTCCTTCATGAACGAACTCGCCGTGCTGGCCGAGAAACTCGGCGCCGACATCGAGCAGGTGCGCCATGGCATCGGCTCCGACCCGCGCATCGGCTATCACTTTTTGTACGCAGGCTGCGGCTATGGCGGTTCGTGCTTCCCCAAGGACGTACAGGCGCTGCGCCGTACTGCGCATGAAAATGGCATCCCCTTGCGTGTGCTCGACGCGGTGGAAGAAGCCAACGATGCGCAGAAGCAGATTCTGGTCAACAAGCTGACCGCGCGCCTGGGTACCGACCTCAAGGGCAAGCGCTTTGCCATGTGGGGGCTGGCGTTCAAGCCCAATACCGATGACATGCGCGAGGCGCCCAGCCGCAGCATGCTGGAAGCGCTGTGGGCGATGGGCGCGAGCGTGTCGGCCTATGACCCGGCAGCGATGGAGGAAACCCGCCGCATCTATGGCGAGCGCGCCGACCTGCTGCTGGTCGACAGCCCGATGGATGCACTCAAAGGCGCCGATGCGTTGTTGATCGTCACCGAATGGAAGGTTTTCCGCAGCCCCAACTTCGACACCATGAAGGCGCTGCTGAGGGCGCCGCTGGTTTTCGACGGCCGCAACCTCTATGAGCCGCAGGCGATGCGCGAGATGGGTTTCGATTATCTGCCGATCGGGCGTCAGTAGGCATGTACAAAACCATCGAAGACTGCGTCGGCAACACGCCGCTGGTGCGCCTCAAGCGCATGCCCGGCGTGACGTCTAACACCGTGCTGGTCAAGCTCGAAGGCAACAACCCGGCCGGCTCGGTGAAGGACCGCCCGGCGCTGTCGATGATCGAGCGGGCCGAGGCGCGCGGCGAGATCAAACCCGGCGACACGCTGATCGAGGCGACCAGCGGCAACACCGGCATCGCGCTGGCGATGGCGGCGGCGATGCGCGGCTACAAGATGATCCTGATCATGCCCGAGCATCTGTCGATCGAACGGCGGCAGACCATGCGCGCCTTCGGCGCCGAACTGCAGTTGGTGAGCAAGGAAGCCGGCATGGAAGGCGCGCGCGATCTGGCGCTCGCGATGGAAAAACAGGGCATCGGCAAGATCCTCGACCAGTTTTCCAACCCCGACAACCCGGAATCGCACTACCGCACCACCGGCCCTGAAATCTGGCGCGACACGCAGGGAACCATCACCCACTTCGTCTCCAGCATGGGCACCACCGGCACCATCATGGGCTGTTCGCGCTATCTGAAAGAACAGAATCCGGCGATCCAGATCATCGGCGTGCAGCCCACCGAGGGCGCGCAGATTCCCGGTATCCGCAAATGGCCGGAAGCGTACGTGCCGAAGATATGCGACCCCAAGCGGGTCGATCGCATGATCTACGTCAGCCAGGAAGACGCCGAGGAAACCACCCGGCGTCTGGCGCGCGAGGAAGGCATCTTCGCCGGCATTTCGTCCGGCGGCGCGCTGTGGGCGGCGCTGCAGCTGTCGAAGGAAGTCGAGAACGCCGTCATCGTTTCCATCGTCTGCGACCGCGGCGACCGCTATCTGTCGACCGGCGTGTTCCCGGCCTGAATTGACGATGGCTCATGGGGGTGATACTTTGGTGTCACCTCGTTGACAGGAGACCATCATGGCCGCCACCACCACCACACTCAAACTGCCAGAACCGCTCAAGGCGCGGATTGCGCCGTTGGCCGAGGCGGCAGGTAAATCGCCTCATGCCTGGATGATCGAAGCGCTGGAAGAGCGCGTCGCGCAATCCGAGGCCTACGCCGCCTTTGTCGCGGAAGCGCTGGAAGCGGAACAGGAAATGCTGAGGACGGGTGCAGCCTATGCGATGGAAGACGTGCATCGCTATCTGTTGGATAAGCTCGACGGCAAACCCGTCAAACGTCCCAAGCCGATCAAGATCTGATCGATGACGGCGGTTGTCTATACCCTGCAAGCACTTGACGATCTGGATCGGCTGGAAGATTTTCTGCTCGAAGTGGATGCGCCAGCCGCCAGGCAAACCATTCCCCTTATCATTTCGGCGGTAGAAACCCTGCGCCAGCATCCCAACATCGGCAGGCGGAGCGGGAGCCGGCTGCGCGAGCTTGTCATCTCGCGTGGCAAAACCGGCTACATCGCGCTATACCGCTACAACGAAATCCGCGATGTGGCGATCGTGCTCGCCATTCGCCATCAGCGCGAGGTCGGGTTGTGAACGAAACACCATTGAATAAGCGTCTCGCCTGATGGCCAAAACCAAAACGATCTACACCTGTACCGAATGCGGCGGGCAGTCCCCCAAGTGGCAGGGGCAGTGCCCTGCGTGCAACGCCTGGAACACCCTGGTCGAGACCATCGCCGAGTCGGCCAAGCCGCGCTACCAAGCACTGGCGGCGTCGAGCCAGGTGCAGATGCTGGGCGAAGTGGAGGGCGCCGAGGCGAGCCGGATTCCGACCACGCTCGGCGAGCTCGATCGCGTGCTGGGCGGCGGGCTGGTTGCAGGCGGCGTGGTGTTGATCGGCGGCGACCCCGGCATCGGCAAATCGACCTTGCTGCTGCAGGCGCTGGCGGTGCTGTCGCAAAGCCTGCCCACGCTGTATGTCAGCGGCGAGGAATCCGCGCAGCAGCTGGCGTTGCGCGCGCGCCGCCTGCAATTGCCCGAAGCACATCTGCCGGTATTGCCGGAGATCCGGCTCGAAGCGATTCTGAGCCACCTCGCCGCGATCAAGCCCGCCATCGCGGTGATCGATTCGATCCAGACCGTGTATTCCGAAACCCTGACCTCGGCGCCCGGCTCGGTGGCGCAGGTGCGCGAATGCGCGGCGCAGCTGACGCGCTACGCCAAGCAAAGTGGCACCGCGATCATCCTGGTCGGCCATGTCACCAAGGAAGGCGCGATCGCCGGCCCGCGCGTGCTGGAGCACA
>DATMWS010000131.1:0-12029 GCA_035562135.1 Thiobacillus sp.
GCCGGCACCTATTCGATCCTGCAGCCCGACATCGCCAACCAGCTCAAGGCCCGCAAGCTCGGCCACCTGCAGGCCGGTCAGCCGGAGTTGATCGTCACCGCCAACATCGGCTGCCTCACCCACCTGCAATCGGGCAGCAGCGTCCCGGTGAAACACTGGGTGGAACTTCTGGACGAGGTGCTTGCCGCACATTGAACACGCCCACAGGAGACCTTGCATGATTTTCAAACAGCTGTTCGAACCCGTTTCCAGCACCTACACCTACCTCCTCGGCTGCGAGGAAACCGGCCAGGCGCTCTTGATCGATCCGGTGCTGCCTACCTGGGAGCGCGACCTCGCCAAGATCAACAAACTGGGCCTCAAGCTCGCGTTCACGATCGAGACCCACATCCACGCTGACCACATCACCTCGGCAAGGAAGCTGAAGGCCGTCGCCGGCAGCAGGATCGCCGGCCCTGCGCTCGACCAGCTGCCGTGCACCGACGTCGG
The DNA here is from genome assembly GCA_035562135.1 of Thiobacillus sp. Lineage (GTDB taxonomy): Bacteria > Pseudomonadota > Gammaproteobacteria > Burkholderiales > Thiobacillaceae > Thiobacillus. The sequence continues at coordinate 490 of DATMWS010000131.1, forward strand.
CATCGTCGACGGCATTCCGTTCAAAATGGGCTCGATCGAGCTGGCACCGATCCACACCCCCGGCCATACCGACAACCATTTCGCCTACTTTCACGGTGGCCGGCTGTACACCGGCGACGCGCTGCTGATCGAGGCCTGCGGCCGTACCGACTTCCAGAGCGGCGATCCGGCGGCGCTCTACCACTCGGTGCGCGGCAAACTGTTTGCCTACGACGACGACACCCTGGTCTATCCGGCGCACGATTACGAGCAGCGCCGCATCAGCACCATCGGTCAGGAAAAGGCGCGCAATCCGCGCCTGGGCGGCGAGCGCACGCTGGAGGATTTCGTCGCGCTGATGAATGACCTGAAACTCGCCTATCCCAAGTTCATCGACTACGCCGTCCCCGGCAACCGCGAATGCGGCGCCTGCCCGCCCGGCGTGCCCGAGCATTTGCAGCAGTATTGCGTGCAGATTGCAGAGAGCCGTCAAGGCTGATTGGGTCTGGCGCCATCAAGGCTGATTGAGTGTGGCCCGGCAGGGCTAATTGAACGTGCCCGCCCCGGCCGCATCGAACCAGTCGCCCGCGACGGGCAGGCAGTGCTGCCGGCCCGTGCCATACTGCACGTACACCATGCGTAAAAACACAGCCGATCTATCGCGCTGACACATTCCTTGCCGGGCACCTTGCAGACCAGCACAAACATTTCCAGGGGGAATCCCATGCAAATACAGTTCAACACAGATGAAAGTGTAGCCGGCCGCGAAGCCCTCGGCCGCCATGCCGAAGAAGTGGTCCGGCGAGTACTGGGCCGCTCCAGCGACGATGTCACCCGGGTGGAAATCCATCTCAGCGACGTCAACGGCCAGAAGGTCGGCAAAAATGACAAGCGCTGCCTGATGGAAGCCCGCGTGGCCGGCCGCCAGCCGGTCGCAGTCACCGATCAGGCCGACTCGCTGCACCAGGCAATCGACGGCGCCGCCCAAAAACTGAAGCGCTCGCTCGACAGCGCGCTCGGCAAACTGGGGGACCACAAACGCAATCCGCCGATCCCGAGCAGCGACGACGAATCGTAAAACGAATCGACCTGACCTGATCAGCACCACCAAAGGGAGAATGTCATGAGCACAAAAGACGAATTTGTTCACACGATGCACGCCAAGCTCGATCAATGGAATGCCGAGATCGATGTGCTGTCGGCAAAGGCCAACCAGGCTGCCGACCAGGCTGAAGTGGAAGCCCGCGCCGAATACCAAAAGCAGCTCGATGCCCTGCGCAGCAAGCGCGATCACGCCCGCAGCAAGCTGAACGAGCTCGAATCCGCAAGCGAAGGCGCCTGGCACGACCTCAAGGCCGGCGTCGAACTGGCATGGGAATCGGTCAGCGAAGCGGTGCGTTCCGCCACCGCCCGATTCAAATAATCCTAGAAACTGCAGTTGGACGCGCTCGATGATGCGTCTGGGCGTGTGTCTGCCACGAAGCAACGAGGCGGCAGGCCGGGGCCTGCAACGAGGCGCGACAAAGGCAGGCGCGCGACCAGACGTGGCAGCGGGTGCGTAGCGGAGTTACCCAATAGGTGAACCCGATCGAAGGCAGAAAACTTGGTATTCATGCGGCACGCCTTCTGGCGGCAAGCGGTCAACTGCGGTTTCTAGGATAATCTGTCCGCTCCACGCCGGACACATTCTTCGCAACACAACAGGGAGAGCAAAACATGGCAAACGAGGGTTATCACGAGCCGATCGAAGAACTCAGCGCGGAGACCCGAGACATGCACCGGGCGATCATCTCGCTCATGGAAGAACTCGAAGCGGTGGACTGGTACAACCAGCGTGTGGATGCCTGCAAGGATCCGGCGTTGCGCGCGATCCTCAAGCACAATCGCGACGAGGAGAAGGAGCATGCCGCCATGGTGATGGAGTGGATCCGCCGGCATGACCCGAGGTTCGACAAGGAACTGCGGGACTACCTGTTCACCGACAAGAAAATCGCCCACGACTGATTCGGGGGCGGGTAGGGGACCGAAGCCCGCACCCGCCTGGTTCCTTAATCCGCCCGCAAATCCTGGGGCTGGTTGAAATTGGCAAAACAGGCTGCATCAAACCGCACAGTCGTTGAGGGCAATCCCGCCTGCCAGTGACGCACCGCACGCTCGCCGCGCGCGAGAAACGCAGCAAGGTTATCGCGCTGATCGGTGCGCACGATGAAGCAGCTATGGTGCACGCGCGTCTCATCCGCCGCCACCGCCAGCGGCACGCTTTCCCGCTGCGCCGCGTCCAGCAAGCGTAGCACCAGATCGGTGGACGGGTGCGGCGTGTCGCACGGCGCGACCACCAGCCAGTCTGCCGCAACCGACTGCAGCGCTGCCAGCACGCCCGCCAGCGGGCCGGGAAAATCGGGCAGGGTGTCGGGCAGCACACGGTGACCGTACGCTGCATAGGGTTCGAGATTGCGGTTGGCGCTGATCACGAGCTCATCGACCTGCGGGGTGAGGGCGGCGAGCGCCCATTCGATCAACGGGCGCCCCTGATAATCAATCAAGCCTTTATCGGCACCGCCCATGCGGCGGCCCTGGCCGCCCGCCAGGATGACGGCAACGACCCGCGCCGACTCCAATTTACTGCCGCTGCCGGGCATAGAGATGGAAAAGGTCGGAGCGGTCGCCGGGACGTGCCCCTTCCCACTGCTTGACCCAGCCGGCCGGGATACGCGGCGCGACTTCGCGGCGGCGGGTTTCCACCAGCAGCCAGCCGCAGTTGGGGTCAGCGGGCGCAAACTGGCGGCCGCTGTGATAGGCCAGCAGCAGGCGCTGCTGACTGCGCACCCGATAGGTCTGGATGCAGTCGGCGGGCGGCACTCGCGCCGTCAGCACCTCGCCGACGCTGGCATAGGAAAGGCGGCGGTCGAGCGGCGCCTGGAACAGCGCCATCAGCAGGGCCCAGATAAAGGCCATGCCCGCTGTCCACACCAGCATGGGGCGCAGCGGCGTACGGCTGACGCGGGTGAGAAACCCGATCCAGGCCAGGGTCACAACGAGACCCAGCGCCAGCGCCCATGGACGCAACTCACCGACGCCGGTCATGCCCAGTTTGGTGAGCCGCGCCGCCAGTCGCGCCGGGCTGCCGAGGTCATGCGCGCTCCAGTAGACCCAGAACACCAGCGCGATGAAGCCGAACAGCATGACCGCAAACCACAGCAAGGCGTTGGCCGCGCCGCGCCGCAAGCTGAACAGCCCGGTTGCGCCCAACAGTGCCAGCGGCAGCAGCAGGACGAGTCCCCGCTCTTCGCCGGGATGCGCGTCGAAGGCGTACAAGCCGAACAGGCCCAGCAGCGCGCCGGCCGGCAGCACGATGCCCGGCGTACGCCGCTGGCGCCGCCCCCGGTACAGCGCCCACGCCGCCAGCGGCCACGCCGGCCAGGCGTACCAGCCCAGAATGCCGGGGTAGAAAGCGGGACGCCGCCCCGCCTCGCCAAGCCAGCGCTGCAGGTTGAGTGCGCGCGCCAACGGGATCCCCTGCAAGGCCAGATACGCCAGCCATGCCGCGCTGGCGACGAGCGCGAGGCTGACGCCCCACACCAGCGCACGCCGCGCCGTCGGGGAGCGGTAATCCTCCAGCAGCAGTGGCAACAGCGCCGCCAGCGTCAGCAACAACAGCGCTTCTGCCGCGCCGCCGGCGAGCAGCATCAGCGCCACGCCGCCGCCCAACGCCCAGCTGCCGCGCGTGCCCTGCGGCAGGCTGGCCAGGCCATACAGCATGATCGCGGCGGCGGCGAACTGGGCGGTAAAGGCATTGAGTTCATGGCCGCGCACCAGCAGGCCCATGCAGCCCAGCAAGGTCAGCGCGGCGGCCCAGCCGGTTTCTGCGCCATACAGCGCGCGGGCGGTGCGTGCGACAAAAAAAAGCGCCAGCGCGACAAACAGGCCCGAGGCCAGTCGCGCGCCATCGTGCAAGGCCAGAACGGGCGAAGTGAGCCAGGCGGTCGCGCTCGCCACCCAGTAATACAAAGGCGGCGTGGCCGCTGCAGCCTGCGGCGCAAGGTCGCTTTGCAGCAGCAGCCACAACTGGGCGAAGTGCTCACCGTCATCACCCTTCCATGGCGCATGCCCGACCAGACCCGGCAGCAGCCAGGCCGCGCAGAGCAGCAACAGCCCGAGCTGAGAAAGGAAGGGCGGGCGCTTACTGAACAATTTTGAGGCGCTGGCCCGGCTTGGGCTCGCCGCTGGGATACAGATCGTTCATCAGGCGCAGCTGGCTTTCGGCATCGGCCCCCAGCGGCGACTGCCGCGCCAGGCCGGCCATCGTCATGCCGGGCTGGGCAGTGACCAGGCGCAGCACGTAAGCCCGGGCGGCCCGTTTCTCGGCCGGGGTGATTGCACGGAAGCTGTTGATCGCCGCGCGCAGGGTGTCGCGTTCGCGCTCGTAGGTCGGCTTGTCGCGGGCCATGCCGGCAATCAGATACTGCGTGCCATTAAACACCACCGCCGCCGCCACCACCGGCTTGCCCTGCTGCGCGCCCGCCGCAAATGCGGCCGGATAACCGCTGAGGCGGCCACTGTCATAGCGCGCGCCAACATCCAGCTTGATTCCCTTTTGCAGGGTTTCCAGCGGCTTGTTGTTTTTCGGTCCCTGCTGCAGTTCGACCAGCGCATCGCCCTGGGGGCTCATCGCCACCACCCGGTCGGGGCGGTTCTGCACCCGCCAGCCTGGCGGGAACTGGATCGCCAGGCCGAGCTTTTCATGCAGCAGCGCATTGCCGCGGATCACCCCCTGATCGGGGCTGTCGCCAAAAACCACGCCCGCCATTTTCTCCAGGTAGTCGCTGCGCCCCTCGCGCGCTTGGGCGACGGTGTATTGGTTCGCCGCGCTCACTACCTGCTTGAGGCGCGCATCGTTGCTGGGGTGGGTGTCGAAAGTGCCGTGATAGGTGCGCGGCTGGCGGCCGTCGCGCCTAGCCTGTTCGGCGGCAAACAGCTCCTGGTTTTTGAGCGTGCCGATGACTTCGATCATCGCCTGCGGGTTGTAGCCGGTTCTGGCCAGATATTCCGCACCGCGGCGGTCGGATTCCAGCTCGTGCTCGCGGCCGTAACCGGCGGTCCAGGCCTGCGCCAGCGTTTGCAGCAAGGTGGCAGCCGCCTGATTGTTCATCCCCGGCACCAGAATCGACCCCAGCACCGCGCCCACGCCCACTGCGGTGGATGCGCTTTGCTGGCGCACCCCGTGGCGCGCGGTGACGTGGCCGATTTCGTGGCCGACCACACCCGCCAGCTCGGCCTCGGAATTCAGATACGCCATGATGCCGCGCGTGATGTAGACATAGCCGCCTGGCAGGGCGAAGGCGTTCACATCGGGGCTGTCGACCACGGTGAAATGCCATGGCAGCTGCGGCCGGTGGCTTTGCTTCGCCAGCCGCTGGCCGACCTCGTTCACGTAGGCCTGCAGCGCCGGGTTATCCAGCGCGGCATACTCCTTCAGCACATCCTGGTGCGCCTGCGCGCCCATCTGGATTTCCTGCTGCTCCGACATCAGCACGAAGTTCTTGTCGCCGGTGACCGGATTTTGCGCGCAGTGGGTCAGCGCCAGCGAACCGAAGGCAATGATGGCAATACGACGAAAAGCGCGGGGGGTCACGTCAGTCTGTTCCTTGAGAAGGCGGCGCACGAAATGATACCGTTGCAGCGCCGTAAAAATGCAAAAAGCGGCCAAAGCCGCTTTTTGCATGCATCGCGCAGACCAGCTTACTTCATGCCGCGGTTGATTTAATCCCGTAGCGCTGGCGGAACTTCTCGACGCGACCGGCGGTGTCGACGATCTTCTGCTTACCGGTATAAAACGGATGGCAGGCAGCGCAGACTTCCACTTGCAGGGTGTCTTTGCCCAGCGTGGAATGGGTTTTGAAGGTGTTGCTGCAGGAGCAGGTCACGGTCACTTCTTGGTAATCGGGGTGAATGCCGGCTTTCATGGCAATTCCTTAAAAATTCGGAGAGCGCGGGAGTATAGCGGAGACACGAGCCCCGATCAACCCCGCCGCATCGAGTCGAAGAACTCGCTGTTGTTTTTGGTCGCACGGATCTTGTCGAGCAGAAACTCCATCGCCTCCATGTCGTCCATCGGGTACAGCAGCTTGCGCAGCACCCACACCTTCTGCAGGATGTCGGGCGGCAGCAGGAGTTCTTCGCGGCGGGTGCCGGAGCGGTTGACGTTGATGGCGGGATACTGGCGCTTCTCGGCCATTTTGCGGTCGAGGTGAATTTCGAGGTTGCCGGTGCCCTTGAACTCCTCGTAGATCACGTCGTCCATGCGGCTGCCGGTGTCGACCAGCGCGGTGGCGATGATGGTCAGGCTGCCGCCTTCCTCGATATTGCGCGCGGCGCCGAAGAAGCGCTTCGGCTTTTGCAGCGCATTGGCGTCGACGCCGCCGGTGAGCACCTTGCCGGAGGCGGGCTGCACGGTGTTGTAGGCGCGCGCGAGACGGGTGATGGAATCGAGCAGGATCACCACGTCTTTCTTGTGCTCGACCAGGCGCTTGGCGCGATCGATCACCATTTCCGCCACCTGCACGTGACGGCTGGCGGGTTCGTCGAAGGTGGAGGCGATGACTTCGCCGCGTACGGTGCGGCTCATTTCGGTCACTTCTTCCGGGCGCTCGTCGATCAGCAGCACAAACAGCACGACATCGGGATGGTTGGAGGTGATGGCATGGGCGATGTGCTGCAGCATCACCGTCTTGCCGGTTTTGGGCGGCGCCACCAGCAGGCCGCGCTGGCCCTTGCCGATCGGCGCGACGATGTCGATCACGCGGCTGGTGATGTTTTCCTCGGCCTTGACGTCGCGTTCCAGCTTGAGCGGCTGGTCGGGATGCAGCGGGGTGAGGTTCTCGAACAGGATCTTGTTCTTGCTGGCCTCGGGCGGCTCGTCGTTGATCTTGTCGAGCTTGGTCATCGCCGAATAGCGTTCGCCGTCCTTGGGGGTGCGGATCTCGCCTTCGATCTTGTCGCCGGTGTGCAGATTGAAGCGGCGGATCTGCGACGGCGACACATAAATGTCGTCGGTGTTGGCCAGATACGAGGCTTCCGGCGAACGCAAAAAGCCGAAGCCGTACGGCAGCACTTCCAGCACGCCGTCTCCGAAGATGCTCTCGCCGCGCTTCGCCACCGCTTTCAGGATGGCGAAGATCAGTTCCTGCTTGCGGAAGCGGTTGGCGTTGTCGATGCCGTTGGTAGCGGCAAGTTCAAGAAGTTCGGTGATCGGTTTCTGCTTGAGTTCGGAAAGGTACATGGAGGGGGCCTGAATAGGCTCGCTTGAAAGAGCCGGACGGTGGGGGGAGGGGTGAAGCCGGATGGCGCTGCGCGCAGGCGGCGCAGGGGTGCGCCATCCGGTAGGATTTTAATTAGATGTTGCTGTCGACGAAAGCGGTGAGTTGCGACTTGGACAAGGCGCCGACCTTGGTGGCCTCGACGTTGCCGTTCTTGAAAATCATCAGGGTGGGGATGCCGCGAATGCCGAACTTCGGCGGGGTGGCCTGGTTTTCATCGATGTTGAGCTTGCACACCTTGAGCTTGCCGGCATATTCCTTGGCGACTTCGTCGAGGATCGGCGAGATCATCTTGCAGGGGCCGCACCAGTCCGCCCAGTAATCCACCAGCACGGGCACACCCGCTTGCAGGACTTCCTGTTCGAACGAATCGTCGGATATGTAATGAACATGTTCGCTCATCGGTGAGGCTCCTAATTTATGGTTATGCGGTTGGCCGGACACGGCCTGGATGGTTTGGGAGGGCGGTAATACTGGAAAATTTGGTTTTGTGCCGATATGCTACATCAAAATTGCCGCCTGCAAGCATCCGGGCATTTCTCAAATCATCTGGGTAAATACGAATGACCTATGTTGTAGCCGACGCCTGCATAAAGTGCAAATATACCGATTGTGTCGATGTCTGTCCCGTGGACTGCTTCCATGAGGGGCCCAACTTCCTTGTCATCGACCCCGAGGAGTGCATCGACTGCACCCTGTGCGTGGCCGAATGCCCGGTCGAAGCCATTTTTGCCGAAGACGACGTGCCGGACGACCAGCGCGCCTACATCGCGCTCAACGCCGAGCTCGCCAAGGAGTGGAAAGTCATCATCGAGAGCAAGGACGCGCTGCCCGACGCCGACGAATGGGCCGGCGTCAAGGACAAGCTGAAGTACCTGGAACGCTGAAACGCTTGGAAATTCCGGGCGGCCCTGCGCTGCCGCAAGCCGTCGCCCGCCACCTGCTCGACCAGCACGCCGACCGCCTGCCCGACCTGTCCGGGCTGACGGTGCTCGTCCCCAACCACCGCGCCGGGCAGGATTTTGCCCGCACGCTGGCGCAGGCTGCCGGCCGCCGCGCGCTGATCCCGCCGCGCATCACCCCGCTCAAGGCCTGGGCCGAAAGTGTCGCCGATGGCCATGCCGAACCGCCGGCGCGGCGGCTGGCGCGCCTGCACGGCGTGCTGCGGCGCGTCGACTGGCTGGGCGCCGTCGACAAGTGGGCGCTCGCCAACGAACTGCTGCAACTGGCCGACGAACTGTCCGCCGCGCGGCTGGGCGGCGCCATCGGATCACAGATTCGCGCGCTGCATGGCGGCAGCCTCGACCGCGAAACCGCGCTGATCGAGGCGGTGTGGCAGGCGCTTAACAACGACGGCCATGACCCGCAGGCGCGCTATGCGCGCGCACTCGACGCGCTGACCGCCCAACTCCAGTCAGCGCCGCATCCCGTCTATGGCTATGCGCTGGGAGCGCTGACCGCCGTCGAACAGCAGTTTCTCGAGCGCTGCGCCGAGCACGCCCCACTCACGCTATTCGAGCCCGCTGCGGACGCCGCCGATGCCGTGGCCTTCGCCCTGCACCAGGCCTGGCAGAAAACCGATCCGCCGCTGCGTGACCGCGCCGTCGCCCTGGCCCAGCGCATCCCCGCCTCGCCGCTGCAGGATCGCATCACGCTCGGCCCAGCGCCGCACCTGGAAGCCGAAGCGCGCGCCGTCGCCACCTGGGTGGCCGAACAACTGCGCGCCGGCAAGCGCGACCTTGCCCTCATCGCGCTCGACCGCGAAACCGCGCGCCGGGTGCGTGCGCTGCTCGAGCGCATGGACGTGCTGGTGGCCGACGAAACCGGCTGGACGCTGTCGACCACCGCCGCCGCCGCGGTGATCGACCGCTGGCTGGAATGCGTGGCGAGCGACTTCCCGCACGTCGAATTGCTCGACCTGCTGAAATCGCCGTTCGTGCTGGGCGAACTCGCGCGCCGCCAGGATCAGGTGCTCGCTTTCGAACTCGCGCTGCGGCGGCACGGGATTTCGCAAGGCAGGGCGGACATGCGGCGGCTGGCGCACAGTGAATTCGCCGCGCTGCCGCCCTGGCTTGCCGCGCTGTTCGATGCCCGCCAGCGTTTTGAACAGCGCCGCGCGCCGCTCGCGGTCTGGCTCGCACGCCTCGCCGACAGCCTCTCCCAACTCGACGCCATCGCGCCGCTGAGCGCCGACGCCGCCGGCGCCAGCGTGCTCGAAACGCTCGAAGCCCTGCGCCACGACCTGGCGGACGACCGCGAAAAATACGGCTTCAGCGAATGGCGGCGCTGGCTCAACCTGGCGCTGGAGTCGGCCAGCTTCATCGATGCCCGCGTCGCCAGCCCCATTGTGCTGACCTCGCTGCCCGCCGCGCGCGGGCGCCTGTTCGAGGCGGTGGCGGTGATCGGCGCCGACGCCCGCCACCTGCCGGCGCGCCCCGCGCCCGGCCTGTTTTCCCAGTCCACCCGCGCACAGCTTGGCCTGCCCACCGCTGCCATGGAGGCCGCAGCCGCCACCGCCGACCTGATGCAGCTGCTGACCCAGGGGCCGGTGCTCATCAGCTGGCAGGCGTGGAACGACGACGAGCCCAACCCCGCCTCGCCGCTGGTGCTGCGTCTGCAGGCACTGCACCAGGCCGCGTGGGGCAGCGCCCTGCCCGAACAGGCCCGCGGCGAACCGCCTGCTCAGGCCAGCCCGCTGCCCGGCGCCAGCGTGCAGCCCGCGCCGGGGGTGTCGGCCGCGCAGTTGCCGCGGCGCTATTCGCCCACCGCCTACCAGACCCTGCTCGATTGCCCGTACCGATTTTTCGTGACCAGCGTGCTCGGCATCCAGGAGCTGGACGAAGCCGACGACGCGCTCGACAAGAGCGATTACGGCATCGCGCTGCACCACATCCTCAAAACCTTTCACGACAGCGCCCCGCCACCCGAGCGCGATGCCGCCCTGTCCCGCCTGGGCGAAATCTCCGCCGCCGAATTTGCCGCGCTGCCCGCCTGGACCGCTGCCGCCTGGCGCGCGCGCTGGGACACCCTCCAGCCCGCCTACATCGACGCCTGGCTGGCGCACGCGGCGGAAGGCTGGCGCTATCAGTCGGGCGAGACCGATTTCGCGGTGCCGCACACGGTCGCGGGCCTCGGCGAAATCACCCTGCATGGCCGCGTCGACCGCGTCGATGAGAAAGGCGACGCCCGCTATGTCATCGACTACAAAACCGGCGCCGCCAGCGGCCTCAAACGCAAGCTCAAGGCGCCAGACGAAGCCGTGCAGCTGCCGTTCTATGCCTGGCTTTGCGACGCCGCCGCCGCGTATCTGCCAATCAACGAAGTCCCCGTCATGCCCCTTGTGCTGGACTTTGATACCGACGTCGACGCCATCAGCCGCCGTCTGCCCGCCCTGCTCGAAGCCATCGCCGCGGGCGCGGCCCTCCCCGCATCGGGCATCGACAGTGTCTGCCAGTACTGCGAAGCGCGCGGGTTGTGCCGCAAGGGGATGTGGCATGAGTGAGCCGCTGGATATCGCCATTGCGCTGTCGCCCACCCGCTCGGTGGTGGTGGAAGCCTGCGCCGGCAGCGGCAAGACCTGGCTGCTGGTGTCACGCATGCTGCGCCTGTTGCTCGCGGGGGCGGCGCCTTCGGAGTTGCTGGCGATCACGTTTACGCGCAAGGCGGCGCAGGAGATGACCGACCGGCTGCATGAATGGCTGCGGTTGCTGGCGCTGGAGGACGACGCGACGGTGCGCGAATTTTTGCGCGAGCGCGCGCTGTCGGATGACGAGATCGACGCGCTGCTGCCGCGCGCGCGCGGGCTGCTGGAGACGGTGCTGACGGCGCAGCCGGGGCCGACGGTGACGACCTTCCACGGCTGGTTTCTTGACCTGCTGAAACGCGCGCCGCTGGAAGCCGGACTGCCATGGGGCGCCCCGCTGCTGGAGCGTGAAAAACAGCTGCAGCACGAGGTGCGCGACGCGTTGTTAGCGCGCTGGGCCGCAGCGCCGGAGTCGCCGGAAGGCATCGCGCTGCTGGCCTTGCTGGACGACATCGGCGAGCACAACCTGCACGCCCTGCTTTCACATTTCTTGCAGGCGCGGGCGGAGTGGTGGGCGTATACCGACGGCCAGCCCGATGCGGTGACCTATGCGCTGGCGCAGTTGCGGCCGCTGCTCCACGCCGATCTGGACAGCAATCCGGTGGCGGCGTTCTGGGCCGATGAATTGATGGCGGCGCGGGTGAAGCGGGTGGGCTATGCAC
>DATMWS010000132.1:0-7020 GCA_035562135.1 Thiobacillus sp.
CGCTGAAGCAGGTGCGCACGCGTCGCCTGCGCCCGGCCATCCTCCTGGTGAGCGACGGCGCCGACAACAACGCCGGCACCCTGACGCCTGCCGAATCGCTGGCCGTGGCGCGCCAGGCCGGGGTGGCGATCCACACCCTGCAGTTCGGCAGCGATCCCTTTGCGGCGGGGCGCGCTGCGCGCATCGGGGCCAATCCGGCCGAGCCCGATCCGCAGCCCGATCTGGTTGAGCTGGCACGGCTCAGCCACGGGCGGCATTTCGCGATCGCCAGCGCCGCCGACGCCGCGCGCGTGATCCGCGCCATCGACCAGCTCGAGCCGGCCCTGTCGCGCCCGGCGCAGCAGCGCCAGGTGCGCGAGGGGTACTGGGCGGCGCTGGCGCTGGCCGCCCTGATGCTGGCGTGGGCGCGCTGGCTCACCCTCAGGCAGACCGCATGATCGAGAACCTGCTGCATCTGCACTGGCGCGAACCGCTGTGGCTGGGGCTGGCGGCGCTGCCGCTGTTGTTCGGCTGGTGGCGACGGCGGCGGCATGCCCGCTTGCTGCGCTATGCCGATGCCGAACTGCTGCCGTGGGCGGCGAGTCTGCCCGCCGCACGGCCGTCCTCGGGTTTGCTTGGCGGACGTCTGAGTATGCTGGCGCATGCGCTGGCCTGGTTGCTCCTGGCGCTGGCCGCCGCCGGGCCGCGCATGCCGCTGGATGTGCGCGACGGTCAGCCCACCCCGATCCATCAGGTGACGGTGATGGCGGTGCTGGATGTGTCCGCCTCGATGCGCGCCAGCGACATTGCGCCGGATCGCCTGACCCGTGCGCGCCTCGAACTGCTGGACTGGCTGCCGCGTCTGCAGGGCGAACGCGTGGGACTCATCGTGTATGCCGGCGAGGCGGGCGTGCTGTTGCCGCCCACCGACGACCCGGCACTGCTTCAGCGTGCACTCGACCAGGTGGATCCGCGCCTGATCGAGGCGCAGGGCACCCGGCTGGCGGCCGCACTCGATCTGGCGCGTGTCCAACTGGCGTCCTCGCCCGGCCAGGCCAAGGCCGTCCTGCTGGTGACCGATGCCGAAGCCGACAGCCTCGACGAGGCGGCGCAGGCAGCGGTGGCAGCCTTGCGCCAGGCCCGTCTGCCGCTGTTTGTGCTGGGCATCGGCAGCGAGGCGGGCGCGCCGGTGCCGTTGCCTGATGGCGGCTTCGCCGAGCAGGACGGGGTGCAGGTGCAAAGCCGCATGGCCGCTTCGGCCTATCACCAGTGGGCGCAAACAACGGGCGGACGCTTCGCGGTGGTCAGCGATGGCGAGGCGGACTGGTCGGCCTTGCATGACCGGGGCATCGCGGCCTTGCCCGGCGATCCCGTTGCGCTGGAGGTGTCCGCCGCGTGGCGCGAGTTGTATGCCTGGTGCTTGGCGCCCGCGCTGGCGCTGTTCATGGCGCTCTCCCTGCCGCGCCGGGTGACGGCCATCATCGCGCTGGCGGTCTGGGGAGCGGCCATTGCGCCACCCTCTGCACTGGCCGACGAAGCCGCGGCCTGGCTGGCCTGGCAACAAAAACAGTACGCCAGCGCGCAAACGCTTTATGCCCAGGCCGGCGGTTACACCGGCCAGATGGGCGCGGGCGCGGCCGCCTGGCGGCAGGCCGAGTATGCGGCGGCAGTGCGCCACTTCGGCGCCGCGCTGCTGCTGGCGGCAAACGACAGCCAGCGCGCCGATGCGCTCTACAACCTGGGCAATGCGCACTATGCGCGCGGCCAGTGGCAGGCCGCCTTCGAGGCGTTTGAAACGGTGCTGCGCGTGCGTCCATCCGATCCCCGGGCACGTGCCAATCTGGACTATGCCTGGCAACGTCTGCGCCGCCAGCGGGCCGATGCGCCGATGCGCAGCGATCTCGGCGGACGGCGTGGATTCCTTGCGGAAGGGCACATCCAGTTGGATGGACAGACCGGCCAGACACTCGAAGACCCGGAATCCAAACCGCCCGGCGTGCAGATCGATCGCAATGCGCAGGCTGCGAATGCCGCGCGCCAGTTGGGCGCCGCTGCGCCGCGCCGCCCAGTGACGGTCGACTCCCGGATGGCGCTGTCGGGATTGAAAAAACTCGAACGTCTGGACGACCGCCCGGCGGCCATGCTGAAAAACCTGCTGAAGCAGGACGCCCGTCACGACGCCACGGAGCGGCCGCCATGGTGAAAACGCTGCTGCTGGGCCTGCTGGCGGGTGGCGCGGCGAGCGCGGCGTCGCTGACCGCGCAAGTGGACAAGACCGCCGTGGCGCTGGGCGAGCCGGTCAGCCTGACCGTGCAGGCCCATGGCCTGAATCTCGACGCGCTGGATGTCACGCCGCTGACCGCGACGTTCGATGTGTTTGAGCGCACCCAGAGCCGAGGGGCGGACAGCGAAACCCTGGTGCTGACGCTGTATCCGCGCAGCGCAGGCGCCTTGCAGATCCCCGCGCTGCATCTTGAGACCCGGCGCACCGCTGCGCTGCCGCTGACGGTGGCCGACGGCAGCGAAACCGTGCCGCGCGTGACTGCGCGCTGGGAGCTGGCGCCTGCCGCGCCGCGGGTGAACCAGCCGACGCGCCTGACCCTGGCGATCTGCGACGACGGTAGCCTGCAATGGGTGCGCCCGCGGATGCCGACGCAAGCCGGACGCGTCTTGCGCGCCCTGGGCGAAGACGAGGACGAAAGCGAACGCGCGGGCGAAGCCTGCACCCTGCACCGGTTTCACTGGGCGCTGCTGCCAACCCGGGAGGGGGCGGCCGCGCTGAGCGTGCCCATGCTCGACGCCAGCCGCTTCGGGCAGCGCCTGCGTTTTCCGGGGCCGTCCCTGTCATTTCACGCCGCCACCTTGCCTGCCTGGCTGCCTGCCCACGTTCCGCCGGTCGCGCCTGCCATTCACGCTGATCCGCTGCCTGCGCGCTGGCCGCTGCAACGTCCGCTTAGCTGGCGCTTCGAGGTACTGGGCGGCTACAGTGCAGACGGCCTGAAAGCTCTACTGGACATGCAACTTCGCGATGCGCCCGCGCTCGGCGTGTATCCGCCGCTGATCGAGACGGCGGTGCCCGATGACCCCAATTCCCCGTTGTCGCGCTTCGTCGTGACGCTCTTCTGGCAGCCGCGCGCCAGCGGTCAGGTGAGCGTGCCGACGCTGCGCCTGCCGTGGTATGACCCGGCGCGTGGCAAGCTGGCCAGCGCGGTGGTGGCGGGGAAAACCTTGACGGTGTTCGATCCGCGCTGGCAAATCGCAGGCCGGGTGGCAGCAGGTTTCACCGGCTTGCTGCTGCTGGGGGGGCTGGCCTGGCAGCTCAGGGCCATGCTGCGCTGGCGGCTGGCGCGGCGGCGCGGCCTGCGCGCGATTCGGCAGGCGCGCGATGTTGCCGAGTTGGCCCAGGCGGTGCGACTGTTTTCGCTAACGGGCCAGCCCGCCGCGCCCAGCCTCGGCGAATGGCAGCGCAGCTTGCAGCCGGAAACGGATTCTTGCGATGTGGCAGAGGCGGTGCGTCAACTGGAACAGCAGCGGTTCGGGCAGGCCTCACCCACGCTGGCTGCATTGCAGCAGGCCTTATTGCAGGCGTTGGCGCGGGCCCGCCCGAAATCGCGTTTTCCGTGGATCGGCGCCCTATCCTGAGGTGTGCTTGTTGCAGACGTAAAAAAAGGGACTTGCGCCCCTTTTTTTAGTCGCGAGGATCGCTCAGGACACCCCGCCTTTATAGCCGGCGATACCGGGATTCGATTTACCGACACCGATGATTTTGGGCTCGTTCAGCTTCAAGCCCTTGATCACCTTCTTGTCGCGCAGGTAGCTGGCGACGACGTCCCAGATCGGTTCGCCGGTTACACCTTCACCCACCGGCGCCCAGCCCGCGACCTTGTAAGTCTTGTTGGCGACCACCGGCTTGCCCTTGATGGTCATGTTGGTGATCCGCTTGCCGATGGTGGCGTTCGGGTTGATGGTGTATTCAATGCCGCCCACCCGCACCATGTCGCCGCCCTGCTGATAGTAGGGGTCGGGATTGAACAGGTTGTCGGCGACGTCTTCCATGATGGTTTTGATGGTTTCGCCCGTCATGGTGTTGAGCGTGGTCTGCGGGTAGGTGATCGCAGTCTGGTCCATCAGGCGTTCCATCGTGATGGGGTCGCCCGGCAGCAGCGTGGTGCCCCAGCGGAAGCCGGGCGAGAAGGCAGCGTCCGCACCCTTGACGTCCATCATCGCGTCGACCAGCAGTTGGTCCCAGGTGCCGTTGAAGTTGCCGCGGCGATACAGGAAGTCGTCGCTGACGGCGAGCGTCTCGCCGAGCTTCTTCTCGTAAGGTGCGCGCACCTTCTTGATGTAAGCGTCCATCGCCGGGTCGGCCGGCAGCAGGTTGGAGAACACCGGCAGCAGGCGGTACTTGTAGCTTTGAATCTTGCCGCCGCGAACGTCGAAGTCCATCACGCCGAGGAACTTGCCGTTGGAGCCCGCGTTGGTCACCAGGGTGATGCCCTTGGCGTTCTTGACCTGCACCGGCTGCGGCACGCCGTCGTGCGTGTGGCCGCCGAAAATGGCGTCGATGCCGGTGACGCGGCTGGCCATCTTGAGGTCGACATCCATGCCGTTGTGCGACAGCACGATCACGACCTTGGCACCCTTGGCGCGCGCGTCATCCACCCACTTCTGCATGCTGTCGTCGCGGATGCCGAAGCTCCAGTCCGGTACCATGTGGCGCGGGTTGGCAATCGGCGTGTAGGGGAAGGCCTGGCCGATCACGGCGACCTTGACGCCGTTCATTTCCTTCATGGTGTAGGGCTTGAACACCTGGTCGCCGAAGTCGTTGGTGATGATGTTCTGCGCGACGAAATCGATGTTGGCCTTCTTGAAGTCCTTGTTGACGATTTCCATCACCCGTTCGGCGCCGAAGGTCGATTCCCAGTGCGGGGTCATCACGTTGACGCCCAACTGGATGCAGGCATCGACCATGTCCTGCGCATTGGTCCAGAGCGAGGTGGCCGAGCCCTGCCAGGTGTCGCCGCCGTCCAGCAGCAGGGCGCCGGGGCGCTGTGCGCGAATCTTGTCGACCAGGGTTTTCAGGTGGGCGAAGCCGCCGACCTTGCCGTAGACCTTGGCCGCTTCGGTGAAGTCGAGGTAGGTGAAGGCGTGCGCTTCGGCGCTGCCGGGCTTGATGCCGTATTGCTTCAGCAGATGCTGGCCGACCAGGTGCGGCACCTTGCCGAGGGCACCGCCAACGCCGAGGTTGACGTTGGGCTCGCGGAACCATACCGGCAGCAGCTGCGCGTGACAGTCGGTGAAGTGCATGAACGAGACGTTGCCATGGCGCGGCACGTCGTAGAAATTTGCGGGTGCGTTACCCGCCAGCGCGGATTTGCTGTCCAGTGCCATGCCGGACGCGGCGGCGACGGCCAGCAGTTGCAGAAACTCGCGACGGTTCATGTGCATGGGGATCTCCTCGGGGATGAATGGGGCGTGATGCTAATCCGTATTGTCGATTCTGGCGCATTGCCCGTAAATAGTAGCTCCGGCTCATACATGCCGGGTTATTTGCGTGCGAACGAAAAAGAAAAAGCCCGGTCGCCCGGGCTTTTTCACGCAGCGGTAGCGATGATTACTTGCGGAACACCGAAGCCTTCATCGGCAGGCCGTTCGACAACGCGGAGTGGAAGTACTCCAGGTTGTTCATCACGGTACCACCTTGCGGCGGCGAAACCGCACGGACCTGTGTGAAGCAGCCCTGATAGCGCTGCTGCAGCGTCACCAGGTTGTCGCCGCCACGGAACACCGGCCAGTGCCCGGCGTGGCCGACGGCAGGCGAAATCAGTTCAGAGCGCAGGCGGGTGCCGGCGTTCTGCACGTGGCAACTGGCGCAGGCGAAGTTGAGCTGGCCCTTGCGGCCGAAGAAGGTTTTCTTGCCGTCTTCATACGCAGCGATCGCCTTGGGGCCTTCGACCTTGATGTTCATGATCATGCCGTCCGACAGCGTGCGCATGTAGGCAGTCAGCGTGCCCATGGTCTTCATGTCGCCGACCTTGAACGCTTCCTCGCCATTGGCGACTCGGCAGTCGTTAATGACATCGTGCAGGGTGACGACCTTGCCCTTGGTCTCGTCGAACAAGGGGTAGTTGCCGGCGATCTGCTTGCCGCCGCTGGGCAGACAGTCGGAATATTTCTTGCCGTTCTTGAAGGGGGTTTCCCACATCTTGCGGCCCGCCTCGATCTGAGAATCGAAAGGCGGGAACTCCATGATGGCATCGTACTGCGACTTGCTGTCGGCATCGAATGCCAGCGAGCCGAAGACGTAATCCTCGATCTTGACGTTGGGGTATTTGGATGTGTAGTACTTGATAAATTCCTGCCGGTCCGACTCGGGTGTTGCGTGTGCCGTGGCGGCGCCCAGCGCAATGCCCAATCCGGCCACGCCTGTCAGCAGTTTCATAATGATTTTTTGTTTCATGCCGTCCTCCAGAAACCTGATGAATAAAGCGGGAGCGGGGCCTGACGCCCCGCTCGTGTGTTGCCCGACTTAGCCGATGGTGGCTTCGGCGGTGTTCTTGTCGCCTTTGTTGTCAAGCCAGTTGACGACGACCTTGTCGCCCGCCTTGGGGCCCTTGACCTTGAAGCCCAGGTAGGGGTTCTTGGACACGCCGCCGCCGATTTCGGCTTCCAGCACTTTGGCGCCGTTGACGGTGGCGATCACTTCGGTAATGAAGTGGGCGGGCACCAGCTGGCCGGTTTTGGCGTCTTTACGCTGGCCGGTTTCCATCGGGTGGTTCATGAGCACTTTGACGTCGGCGACGTCGCCAGCCATGGTGGCACGGATACGCATGGGTTCAGCCATTTGGCTTTCCTTTCCTGAATATGAATGGGGGTGGAGGTCGTGGGCAGCCTGATCAGCCGCCGCAGCCGCCGATGGTGACTTTCACTTCCTTGGCGGCCGTGTAGGACTTGCCGCCTGCATTGACGACGGCACGGACGAGCGAAGTCTGGCCCATCTTGATGCGGGTGGAAATGAAGCCCTGGGTGCCGCCGGACAGG
>DATMWS010000133.1:0-2030 GCA_035562135.1 Thiobacillus sp.
ACTGGGAACAGGTCGAGAAGCACCGCCGCTGGGTGCAGACAGCCGCGGAGAAATGGCGCTGAAGGCCGACAAGGGCATGAAGATCGACGTGCGCGAAGGCTACGGCGAATTCGTCGATGCCCACACGCTGAAGATCACCCCGGTCGAAGGCGAACCCTACACCGTCAGCTTCGGCGCCGCCGTCATCGCCACCGGCGCCCCCGCCTTCGTGCCGCCGATTCCCGGCGCGCGAGAGAACCTGGCGACGGGCGGCGTGGTCACCTCCGATACCATCTGGAACCTCGCCAGCCCGCCGAAAAAACTCGGCATCGTTGGCGGCGGTGTCATCGGCGTGGAAATGGCGCAGATCTTCCGCGACTTCGGCACCGAAGTACTGATGCTGGAGCGCCACCCGCGCATCCTCGCCGAAATCGAGGACGAGATCGCCAAGACCCTGATCGCCTCGCTGGAGAAGGAAATCACCGTCGTCACCAGCGCCGACATCAAGGAAGCCAGCGGCAAACCCGGCGCGATGAAGCTGCGTTATGCAAATGCAGAGGGCGTCGAGTCCACCTTCGACTGCGACATCGTGCTGATGGCCACCGGCAAGCGCCCCGACACCAGCAGGCTCAACCTCGACACGGTCGGCGTCGAACTTGACGGCGCCGCGATCAAGGTCAACGCACGTTGCCAGACCAGCGTGCCGCACATCTATGCGGTGGGCGACGTGATCGGCGGCTACATGCTCGCCCACACCGCTGCCACCGAGGGGCGCGTCGCGGCCGACAACCTGCTCGGCCATGGCAGCGAATACGACCAGGACAAGGATTGCGGCGTGACCTTCTCGCGCCCGCAGGCCGGCTTCGTCGGCTTGAGCGTGGCGCAGGCCAAGGCCAAGGGCATCGACGCGGTGGAAGCCAAGATGCCGATGAGCATCGACGCCAAGGCGATGATCACCGGCGAGACCGAAGGCATGATCAAGCTGGTCGCCGACAAGGCCAGCGGCCGCATCATCGGCGTGCACTACCTCGCCGACCACACCGACACCCTGATCGGCATCGGCGTGATGATGGTGGCCGGCGAGATGACGCTGACCCAGGTCGCCAAGGCGATCTTCCCGCACCCCACGCAGACCGAACTGTTCGGCGAACTGGCGCGTCGGTTGCTGAATCGCCTGCGTCGTACGGCGAAGAAGTAAGCCTTCGCAAGCTCCAACGACAAGGGCCGCATTTGCGGCCCTTGTCGTTTCTGGAAGCACCTACCAAAAGGCGTGGCTAACGAAAACCGTGGTCTGTAGCTGGTTGTCCTTGAGCAAAAAGGTTGGATCTTCTAGTACCATGGCCTTCTAAATCCAGCATTAATCCAGAAAAGGACTGCGCCATGGAAATTCGCATCGAAACCGAGCAGGAAGAGGATGGACGCTGGCTTGCCGAAGTCATCGGCTTGCCGGGCGTCATGGCGTATGGAACCTCCAAGTTGCAAGCGATGGCAAAGGCCGAGGCACTGGCATTCCGTGCTCTGGCCGAACGCCTGGAACACAACGAATCGCATCCGGAGAGCATTTCCATCTCACTGGCCGCATGAGCAACTGGCCTTCCACCAAGGCCAAACGTGTTCTGGCTGCCCTTGAACGACTGGGCTGGGTCATCAAGCGGCAAAGCGGATCGCACAGAACGCTGGCTCGAACTGGCTGGTTCGACGTAGTTTTTGCCTTTCACGATGGCGAAGAAATCAGGCCAAGAATGCTTGCCCGTCTGGCAAAGCACACCGGACTCAAACCCGAAGACCTGTAATGCTTCCGGCGATCACAGCAACATAAACGACAAGGGCCGCAAATTGCGGCCCTTGTCGTTTATGTTGTGACACTCATCAGCGGGCGCTGTTGGGAATTTTCGAAGTGTCTGCCTTCGGCTGCGAATTCAACCGGTGGATGCAACGGATTGGTGAAATCGTTCGGCGGGTGTTTCGTAGTTTAGTGTTTTCCTTGGGCGCTCATTCAATTTCCGCGCTACGGCATTGAGCTTGGCTTGCGAGTAGGCCGAAAGGTCGAT
>DATMWS010000134.1:0-6091 GCA_035562135.1 Thiobacillus sp.
CCACCCGATCCGGAGGCTCGAACCAGGCCAGCTGCCGGTCGATGCAGCCGGATGACTATTTGCGGCGTGTTTCCGAGCAGCGGATGATCGCTTCACTGGTCTTCAGATCAAGGCAATGGCGCAGATCGCCCGTGGGCAAGCGTTTCGCCGTACGCTTGTGCATCCGATCCCGAGTTTGGGCCCTGTCCGGGGCCGCAGCGGCTTCAGTCTGACCGGCGGCGCCTTCCCTCTCGACCCCATTCGCCATCGCAACACCAACTGCACACAGGAACGGCAGTGTAATGAACCAGGTTTTCATAAGACCTCCTTCAATGCTTCATGAACCCCGGGCTCCGATGCGGTTGCAAAGCCGGGAAAGATAACTTGATGATAGCCAGCCTTTGGATCAGCGATGCCCCCCCCGATTGTGTGGCCTCGCCCCTAAGCCTGAGCCCGCTCACAGCACACCGCATCGTTCACCCTGATCAAGCCGCCCACCAACACACGCGCCTTGACGCCGCCATGGCCGCGCATCGCGTTATAGCCGCCCGCCCCCAGCACCGCCTCCATGCGCGAGCAGGGATCGCAATGCCCCGTCACCTCCAGCACCACCTCAGCCCCGATGCGCAACACCAGCGGCTGGTCGCGGAACAGCGCGTGCGCCGCCAAGAGGTTCAGCCCCGACACCACCAGATTGCGCCGCAGCCCGGCCGGGTCGATGCGCGTCCGCCCCGTCAGCGCCGCCACCACCGGCAGATGCTCGGCCTGGATCAGGGTCACCTGCCGGGTGCCGCCTTCCACGCGGCCCCGGGAAGGCTGCGCGTAGTGGTCGCCTTCCAGTCCACACGCGGCAATCGCCCTGACGGATTCGACCGCGGCCACCTCGCCGCGGCGCTGGGGCCGAAGATAAATGGCTTCGACTCGGCCCGTGCGGGGGAATCGGCCCGCAAGGTCGCGCAAATCAACCTCGTCCGCCTGATTGCCAGAAACCTGTCCTAAGCTCATGCAAACAGCCGCTGAATCAACCACACCGCCCCGCCCGCAACCGCCAGGCAGATCAGGCAGGCGAGCAGAATTTTGACGAATTTCGGCATCCGCCATTGTCAGGTCGCTGTTCGCTATTTCGCACTGCCGGCCGGATAGCCCACGGATTGCGCGAGGATGATGCGCAGATGAGGGCCCAGCCCCAAGGCTGCGCCCAGTGCATCGCGATCGACCAGGCCGCGCACCACCACCGCCAAACCCGCCGACGCGCAATAAGCCGACGCGCAATAAAGATACACATTCTGGGCGATGAAGCCGGCGTCGGTTGCGCTGTAGAAGGCTTTGTCTTCAGCACTGGCCTCGCTCATCTTGTCGAGGTCGGCCACATACACCAGGTTCAGCGGCGCCGTGGCCACAAAGTCCTGTACGCCTGTCAGTTTGCGGATGTCGCCGGCCACCACGCGCTTCAGCGTATGGGTGGGGGGATCGTAGCGATACGCGCCGTCTGCGGTCGTCACGACCACATCAATCTCGCGCCAGTCGTGTGCGGAAGGTGCGGTGCGCTGGCCCGACTCCGGGCGGTTCACGCCGCTTGCCGCCCACAGCAGATTCGACAGCACCTGCGGCGGCAGCGTCTTGCTGCCAAACTCACGCGTCGAATGCCGCGCCTTCAGCGCCTGCATCAAGGGCTTGCCACCTGCCGTCTCGGGCGGCGGCAGCTTGATCGTTCCGGTTTCCTGCGCCAGTCCGGTTCCCATCATGCTCATCATCAATACCCCCACGTATCGCCACCCCTTCATAGCTGGTTTCCCCCTTGCAGAGAACAAGCGTCTGCCTTCAATCTAGCCTTGCATCGACACGGAGCAAGCCAGAACCCCGACGCGCGAGGTAAAACCGCCTATTTTTAGAGTGGATCAACCCCCAAGGAGAATGACGATGGCTGTTGTGAATATTGGTCACTACTATGCCGAGTGGATGCCTTCCGGCTCCCCCGACAAACCCGGCCGCGGGCGCATCATCCTGCGCAGCGCAACGCGCCTGACCGAACTGTTCCGCCTGACCAACCTGGGTTCGGAGGACTATCGAAATCTGCTCCACATGCTGCAGACCGAAAAGCCCGTGTTCTGGGATAGCGAGGCAGGCTGGCTGCGAACCGCGCATCCTCAAATGCACGATGCCGAGCCCGTGGGGGAGCAGGAAGGGAACTGAGAAGCGGGCTGCCTGGCCATGCTGCTGGCTCCGCCCCCAACAGCCGGGCAGATCAGGCAGACGAGGATTAATTCAGAGGCTCGCGAATGCCCGCAAAGCGAATGTCAGGCCGGGCGCTTGCCCTTGCAATCCGGGTGTCGTGAGCAGCGCCAAAACTTCTTGACCGCATTGGCACCGTGCCTGGCTTTACGCATCACCATCCGGCTTTGGCATTCCGGGCAAAAAGGCGCGCCTGTCGTCATGATGCTAAGTGGATCCCGAAAAAACTTGACGGGCACACTCACACCACGAACCAGCGCATGCAGCGCCTTGCCATCCATCAGCTCGATGTTCTTGCCCCTGGCAAACGCACAGGCCTCATCCGTAAATACGCCGGACGTCACCACAAACCCACCGGTGGCGCTCCTGGCTGTCATCACCCCATAGAGCTCTCGCACGATGTTCATGCCCAACTGGGTGGCTCGCCACTGCTTGCATAGCACCAGAAAGGTCTCGCCTTCCTTCTTCAATACCAGGTCAACCCCGCCATCAGCGGTCTCCGTCACCGAGTAACCCTTGCGCCGGAAAGCTTCGCCCACCAACGCCTCGAACTGCCGCCAGCTCAAATGATTGAGTTCACCCCGGCCAGGGCCGGCAGCCACCTGCTCATGCAATGCACGGCGCTTGTAGCGCCCATAAGCGGATGAGGCAGCCACCACCAGGAAAGCGAACGGCAACAGATACTGGCCAACTGTGGCCAAGGCGTTGAATAAATTCTGGGTAACGAGTTCGCCCATTTGGCCTGGCCGCACCACTCCAGTTACTTCAGTGGTAGCCACATGGTGCAGCCAGAAATATGCAGCAATCGCGAGCACCACGCCCACCCACCAAGGCAGCTTGCTGGTTAACTCGATTAAATCTTCAACGCGGTTTTGTTTACGCCGTGCCATGAGGTTTCTCAAGTTGGGATGTTGGTCATCGCACACAGAACTAAGCCCGTGCCCGGATACGCCAGAATCGTTTAGGTGGCTTCCCAACAACACTCAGGCCGAAGCGTTTTGCAGGTGAATCACCACGCGTGATGATCGCATGGAGATCCATCAGCGCGCTCGTCTGGCCAACGTACGAATGCGCTAACAAGTCCTCGCCCACCTCGGAGGCATCGATCGAATCCATGCCCTTGATAATCAGCACGCCATTTGACGCATCCCCTGCCCGAGGATAACCGTTCTTAGCAATGGAAGCCTTCAGGGCCTTGTCCCGATCAGAGGCATAGAGCGTGACTCGGCCGCCGGTTCGCATGACAGCTTCAGCTGCCTGTTCAAACACATCCCGGTCGATATCCGGGGCCGCAAGAATGATTTCCCGAACAATGGGCCCCTCGCCGGACTGCATCGCGAGTCCAATTTCCTTGAGCGCTGTCGTCAGCAATCGGTTCCCCATGCTGTGTGCAATCACCGTAAGCGACTTGGCACCGGAACGCTGTGCTACATCCTTCAAGAATGTCTTCAGGAAAGCCACGCTGGCATCAGCGTTGTTGCCGTCATGCGTATAGGGGATCGGATTTCCCTTGGACGGCCAACTGAACAGGATGGGTGCGACGGACAGCATGGCCTCGTGTTGCTCTTCCCCCACCAGGAAAAGGTCGTAAGCCATCTGCGCGGCCCGGTGTGCTGCACTCGCAAAGCTGACATTGAAGCCGTGGATAAAAACAAACGCGGTACGCTCATCCAACCGCGTGACCTCGGCGGCGAGACTGTGGAAGAATTCTGCCTCATCGAGTTCTTCGATCTTGCGCAGAACAATGTGCTTTGCCGGCGATTCCCGCCAGATTCGCCAGACTGTCGGTCGCTCGACCCGGCCTATTTGGTGACGTTTCGGGATGCTTACCACCAGACGGCCGTAGTGCAGCTTCCTGCTTCGCTTTGCCCCATAGAATTCATTTGGGTCCACCTCACCGGTGGCCTCGCGATTCGTTGCGTAGTGCACCGGCACAAAGACTTCGCCCGCCTCACGCACCAGCTTGGATGCGTCTCCCGCGCTTCTGGGCTTCGCAGCATTAGGAACGGCGCGTCGTAGCGGCACTTCTGCCATCACACTTCCCGAAGAGTGCAATCTGGACGCCGACGGCGCCTTTACTTCACCCAATGCCTCCCCGGCTTCATATATCACAGCCTTGAGTTCGGAGGCTGCCTTGAACGTGGGTCTGCGCGGGGCAGCCAAGTGTATCGGCTTCCCGGTCTGTGGGTTACGGCCCATGCGGGCCGCCACGCTGGTGACGGAAAAGCTGCCCAAGCCGGAAATCTTTACACTCTCACCCCTGGCCAGGGCATCCTTGATCACGTGCAGAATAGCCTCGATGATCTTCGCCGCCTTGGCCTTCGGCAGACCGGTAGCGGCCGCCAGCGAGGCGATCAGTTCATTCTTCGTCATGGCTCACTCCCAGTAAGCGATTCACAACTCCGGATTTGCCATCTGCAAATTGGCACTTCATCTAAAAATGTCAGCTACACAGGGCAATAACAAAACAAAGGTAGCTGACTTTGAAGCGCTTTGAACCGTTGATCAAATTGTAGTCGAGCCCAACTGCAAGCACGGTGCGCGGCAGGACCGCCGTGGTCAACAGCAGGCAGGTACCCCGCACAATCGTTTGAAATTCATGTTCGACAGGATGGCCGCCCAATCATGGCGCAATCACCAGTTGCTCGACGTCGAGCAGCAGAAAGTGGGCGTAGCGCCCCTCTTTCCTGCTGCCGTCATCGCTGACGATGATGACGCGCTGGCGGCCGTCGATCACGGCGGGGCTCACCCCTTCGGCGTGTTCGAAGCCTGGCAAGCCGGCCACGCTGACACGGCGTGCCTGCGCGCCCGGATGACCGCTCCAGAACCAGAGCTGGAAGTGAACCTGCTGACTTGCGGCGGGACCGCTGATCACCAGGTAACCGTCAAGGGCGGGCAGGTAGGCCAAGCCGCGAATCCCGTCGCCGCCCAAATCCAGCGTGATCAGGTCGCGCGCGATGCGCGGGGGCTCGCCGCTCTCGAAGAGGGCCGCGGGGTTCTCAACGCAGGCGATGATGGCGCGTTGCCCGAGCAAGGGACTGCGAAAGCCGACCAGCAATTGCCGCCCGTCGGCGCTGATTTCCATTGCCTCGATATTGAAGCCACCGCGGGATTTCACATCTTGTATCCCGGCGGCAGCGGCCAGTACCGGATGCGCCGCCACCAAAGCGGGCTTCAGGCCGCGAACCAGCATCGGCTCGACCATGCGCCTGCCCTCGATGCGAAAGCGGACCAGTTTGTCGCGGGGCTTTTTCTCGTCGCCATCCGCATTGCGCGAATGCGAGGTGAGGGCGTAGACAGACCCTGCCCGATCGAGCGCGAGCGCTTCAAGATCATCCAGCTTCCAGGCTGCATCGTCGCCCACCGGCGGCAACAGCGGCGTGCTGCTCACGCCGCCAGCGGCGCTGATCGTCACCAGGCTGAAGGGATGGCTCTTTTCATCTTCGACCACCAGAAAACGCCCGTCTGCGAGCTGCTGAATCGAGGATGGTTCATACAGGCCGGTCAGGGGCTGGAACAGAGGAACCTCACGCAGGGTCATGTTGGTAGGCTGGAATCGACAAATCTAGGATTCATAGCGCCACCCGCCCGCCTGCGCCGCCATCACAATCCGCGCACACGCCTCGGCATCCGAATCGGCCTGGTGATGCCGCAGATCGATGCCCAGGTAGCTGCACACATCGGGCAGCTTGGTCGGGCGAAGATCCCACCGCGCCCGCGCCAGCCGCACCGTGCACACAAAAGGCAGCGTCGGCGCCGCAAGCCCGTACGTCTCGCAGCAGGCGCCCAGCACGCCCTTGTCGAAAGGCGCGTTATGCGCCGCCAGAAACGCCACCCCCGCCAGTTCGCGCGCCAATCCTGCCCACACCACATCGAAGTC
>DATMWS010000135.1:0-10694 GCA_035562135.1 Thiobacillus sp.
CGCGATGCGACCGGCAAACCGGTACTGCGAACGTTCGACCCGGCCTGCACCGTGCCGCATTTCGGGCCGAGCAACGCTGCGGGCGCCACTGAGATTGCCTTTACCAATGCCAGCTATGCGGGCTACGATCAGGCAGGCAGCGGCCTTGACCGGGCCAAGGAAGGCCACTTCGAGGTGATCGAGATGGGCGAAATCAACGATAGTTTTCAGTTGAGTTCAGGCAAGGGCCTCGTGCAGGCAATTTCACCTCCATCCCTGCTTGGTGGCTCTGGAAACCAGGATTGTGCTGCCGTGGCCGCCGCCTGGAACGCAGGCGGGGCTTTTTCAAGTTCCGGCGGTGCAGAATTAACGGCCCCAACGGGCAATTTGCTCGGCCATGCCTTGATTATTAATGTGCCCCAGGGCACCGAGTATTCCTACGACCCGGTAGCGCTGGGCCGTCTCTTCGTCGCCAAGCGCCACACTGGGCCAGCGGATGCGCATCCCAACTTGGGCGACGCCGACCCCACGAGCTTTGTCGTCGCCAACGGCGAAGTCCGCCAGAGCACCTGGAGTACGGGAATCGACGCCGTGAGCGCAGTGCTCACGCACAAGAAAATAATCAACGAGTACGTGGGTCCGCCAACAGCCACCGCCCCGGTTTCCACGGACGTTATCGTGAGCCTTCCCACCAAGTCCTTTTATGTAACGCGCGAAAGCGACGGCCAAACAACCCGCGCTCCGTTTGGCTCCAGATTCGACAACCTGAACAACACTGATGGCACATGGCTTGCCGACGGGACGAGTCAGGGTGCGTGTGAATCTGTAAGTACGCTTCGCATTTCACGCGACGGCGGTTCGCTTATCAGTATTGGTTGTTTGAATGCTGCTTGCTTTGCGGTGATGCCGTCGCATGAGAGTTTTGCTCTTTGCTGGCAGACCAGCGTGATCTCAATGGGCAATGTCCTCGAATCGGCCAACGCGCAGCATTTTGGAAGGATCGGTGCCCCAGTAACCATCCCCGGCACCATCAACTTTTCGTTTCCATCCCACTCCCTTTCCCCTCCCCCGCTCACCAGCCTGGAGGGTCACAAATACCCCGGCCTGCCGGTGGCCGGTTTTGCCATGCAACGCCGCATCAACGGCGATCTCGGCGGTGTGCGCGCGAACTATGGCGGAACGTCGATGCACAAGTACGAAACCGGGTTGGAATAGGCCGGCCCGGAGACGTGGCTAAGAAGAGAAAGACGCTCAAACAATGGCGACTGGAACGCATGCGCCTCCAGGATGACCCGCCTCAGCCGATGATTACTCCCTAATGCTCAGCTTCGCAGGGTAATGAGTTCGCGGGAGATCGGGGACAAATCTGAAAGCGGAATTTTTTCCTTAACGCATCCACTTGTCTTGGTCAGCAAAGGCAGCTTCGCATTTCAACTCCGCGACAGACAGACTTACGGCGGCTTCGGCCGAAAACCGGACGGTCGCGGCCACCCCCTGGCCGCGTGAATCTGAGCCGATTGCAGGCTGAATATTTTATTAATTGTCCCGCCAGTGTCCCATGAAAGAAAAAGCACCTAGGCCGTAAAGCTCTAGGTGCTTGAATATAGTGGGGTGGACGATGGGGCTCGAACCCACGACAACAGGAATCACAATCCTGGACTCTACCAACTGAGCTACGTCCACCATTGGTGTTGCCAGAAAACGCTGGCAACGAAAAACTTTGGCCTGCCCGACAGGAATCGAACCTGTAACCCCCAGCTTAGAAGGCTGGTGCTCTATCCAGTTGAGCTACGGGCAGAGACACACTTCTCGGGCAAAAGGGGTGGTCGGGGTGAGGGGATTCGAACTCCTGACATCCTGCTCCCAAAGCAGGCGCGCTACCGGGCTGCGCTACACCCCGAAAATCCTATTTATTCATTACAGCCGTATTTCGGAGAAGCGAGACTATACATTGCAGAATTGGCCGGGTCAATTTTCGCTTGAGTCGGATGGGGGGTTTCCGGGAGAATCACCCTTTTGCTTCAGGGTTGTCTTGATGAGCGCACGTATTCTCGACGGCAAGGCCATGGCCGACACCATCCTCGCAGTGATCCACGACAAGGTGGCCGAACGCGAGGCACAGGGCAAACGCCGTCCGGGCCTGGCGGTGATCCTGGTGGGCGACGATGCCGCCTCCGCGGTGTATGTGCGCAACAAGAAACGCGCGTGCGAGCGCGCCGCCGTCACCAGCGTGTCGCACGACCTGCCCAGCACCACCACGCAGGGCGAACTCCTGGCGCTGATCGACACGCTGAATGCCGATCCTGCCATCGACGGCATCCTGGTGCAGCTGCCGCTGCCCGTGCATATCGATGCGGAGACGGTGATCGAGCGTATCCGGCCGGACAAGGACGTCGACGGTTTCCACCCCTACAACATCGGCCGCCTGGCGGTGAAAATGCCGACGCTGCGGCCGTCCACGCCGCGCGGCATCATGACGCTGTTGCGCGCGACCAACGAGGAACTGCGCGGCAAGAATGCGGTGATGGTCGGCGCGTCCAACATCGTCGGGCGGCCGATGAGCCTGGAACTGCTGCTGGCCGGCTGCACCATCACCGTGTGCCACAGCGCCACGCGCGACCTGGAAAGCTTCGTGCGATCCGCCGAAGTGCTGGTGGTGGGGGTGGGCAAGCCGCGCATGATCCCGGGCGACTGGATACGCGAGGGCGCGATTGTGATCGACGTTGGCATCAACCGCCTGCCCGACGGCAAGCTGGTCGGCGATGTCGATTTCGACACGGCTGTGGAACGCGCCAGCTGGATCACCCCGGTGCCCGGCGGGGTGGGGCCGATGACCGTGGCGACCCTGCTGGAAAATACGCTCGAAGCCGCGTTGATGCACAACCCCTGAACGGGTTTTTTATCCGCGAAGGACGCGAAGAAACGCGAAGGGAAGACGGTTTTTCTTCGCAAGCCTTCGCGTCCTTCGCGGAAAAATTCAGTTTGCGTGCAGTGTCCTGAGATAAGACACGTCGACGAACGGCTGGCCGAGATCGAGGCCGGCGAGTCGCCGGTTGGGTGCGCCGGGGTCGCCGAGGTCGGACAGCACGGCGGCGGCGCCGGTGAAATCGTGATCCAGCGTGTAGTCATTCACCGTCACCAGCGTTTTCAGCCCGGCCCCCAGGCTTGCGCGCAGGCCGTTTTCCGAGTCCTCGAAGGCCAGGCACTCGGCGGGTTCCAGTCCCATTTTTTTCAGCGCGTAATGATAGATATCGGGCGCGGGTTTTTTCGCGGGCACGATGTCGCCTGCCGCGATGACCTCGAACCAGTCCTGGGTACCTGAGCCCAGACTGTGTTCCAGCAGCACGGTGACGTTTTCTGGTGTGGTGGTGGTGGCGATCGCCAGGCGCAGTCCGGCTGCGCGTGCCTCGACCAGCAGCCGCTTGACGCCGGGCCGCATGGGGATGCCGCCGCGCGCGGCAAGTGCGCTGTAATGATGGGTCTTGGCTTGGTGGAGTTCCGCCACCCGTTCGTCGAAATTGGCCGGTTTTCTGTAGTCCGGCCGATAGTGGTCGATATAGTGTTTCATCCGCTCCTTGCCGCCGGTCACGGCAAGCAGTTTGCCGTAGAGAGCGACGTCCCAGTGCCAGTCAAGACCGGCGTCGGCAAAGGCCTGGTTGAAGGCGGGCCGGTGGCCGTCACGTTCGGTATCGGCAAGGGTGCCGTCCACGTCGAAGAGTAGGGCGTGTAGTGTCATTTTGGTTGCGGCAGTTAGGCGATTCTGCTATTAAGTCGGGTCGGGCTTTGCCCGGAATTAACTGAAATTTTCAAAGAGAACGAGATGGCTGAAACTTTGATGCGCTTTGAGCCTTACAAGGCCAAAAAAGGCGAAGAATACATGAACGCGAAACAGCTACAGCATTTTCGCAAAATGCTCGAAGCCTGGAAAGGCGAACTGTCGCAGGACATCGATAGCACCCTGCATTCCATGCAGGACGAGCAGACCGTGTTCGCCGACCCCAACGACCGCGCCACGCAGGAATCCGACATGGCGCTGGAGCTGCGCAACCGCGATCGTGAGCGCAAGCTGATCAAGAAAATCAGCGAAACCATCGCCAAGATCGACAGCGGTGAATACGGTTACTGTGAATCCTGCGGCGTCGAAATCGGGCTGGACCGCCTGCAGGCGCGTCCGACTGCAACGCTGTGTATCGACTGCAAGACGCTCGAGGAAATCCGCGAACGTCAGGTCGCCAAATAAACATGGTACGTCAGGTCGCCAAATAAACATGGCACGACAGCTTGCCAATTAAGCTCACCCGAAAAGCGCGCCATGACCGATACCAGCGAATTTGACCGTAATTATAATGGACTGCTTTACAGCGTGATGCGCTGGGATCAGCTGACAGCATTCTGGCAAAAGGTGGATGCCGGGGCAGGCTGGTATCTCTATGCGGTCGGCCAACAGGTTCCGCAAGAACCTTCTGCTGCCGACAAGGTGCAACAGTTCACGCGCGAGCTGGATGAACTGCTGCGGCGCGAGCACCACGAGGATTACTGCGCGATTGTCTACGCGGATAACCTCGATGCGCCCAACTTCATCAAGATTTACGACCCCAATCATCTGGGTAGTTCGTGTGGTTCCAGCTCGACGAAATCCTCGGTGCTGCCGGGTTGGGTGATGAGTCGCACGCCGCCGCGCGAGCTCGAAATGCGCGACGTGGTGACCGGCCAGCGCAAGCGCTGGTGGCAGGCATTTCTGGGCGAATCGGCCTGATTGCCAAGCTGATTGGGTTAGTAAAAAACGCGCCGATCGGCGCGTTTTTTATTGGGGACGAACACGCCGCGCCGGCCGGTACGGCGTTGCCATATTTAGCTGGCCTCTTCCTCGTCGCTGGGGGCAGTGGCGGGAGCGGGCGCAGGCGCTTCCAGCAGGGCCTTCATCGACAACCGCAGGCGGCCTTTTTCGTCAGCCTCCAGAATCATCACCTTCACGACCTGGCCTTCTTTCAGATAGTCGCCGATGGCGTTGACGCGCTCATGGGCAATCTGCGAGATGTGCAGCAGGCCGTCGCGACCTGGCAACACGTTGACGATCGCGCCAAAGTCCAGCAGCTTGATGACCGGACCTTCGTACACCTTGCCGACTTCGACTTCGGCGGTGATTTCCTCGATGCGCTTCTTCGCGAGCTCGCCGGCTTCCATGCTGGTGCAGGCGATCTTCACGCTGCCGTCTTCCTGGATGTCGATCTGGGTGCCGGTTTCCTCGGTCAGCGCGCGGATCACGGCGCCACCCTTGCCGATGACATCGCGGATTTTTTCCGGGTTGATCTTCATCGTGATGATGCGCGGCGCGTAGGCCGACATTTCATGGCTGCCGGAAACCGATGCCTTCATAATGCCGAGGATGTGCAGGCGGCCTTCCTTGGCCTGGCTCAGCGCGGCGTGCATGATTTCCTTGGTGATGCCGTTGATCTTGATGTCCATCTGCAGCGCGGTCACGCCCTTTTCGGTGCCTGCGACCTTGAAGTCCATGTCGCCCAAGTGATCCTCGTCGCCCAGGATGTCGGTCAGCACGGCGAAGCGGTTGCCTTCCTTGATCAGGCCCATGGCGATGCCGGCGACATGCGCCTTCAACGGCGCGCCGGCGTCCATCAGCGACAGGCAGCCGCCGCACACCGAAGCCATCGACGACGAGCCGTTGGATTCGGTGACTTCCGAGACCACGCGCATGGTGTAGCCGAATTCTTCCTTGCTCGGCAGCACCGCCAGCAGCGCGCGCTTGGCCAGTCGCCCGTGGCCGACTTCGCGGCGCTTGGGTGCCCCCATGCGACCGGTTTCGCCGGTGGCGTAGGGCGGCATGTTGTATTGCAGCATGAAGCGGTCCGAATAAGTGCCTTCGAGCGCGTCAATCGTCTGCTCGTCGCGTCCGGTGCCCAGCGTGGTCACCACCAGCGCCTGGGTTTCGCCGCGGGTGAACAGGGCGGAGCCGTGGGCACGCGGCAGTACGCCGGTGCGGATGGTGATCGGGCGCACGGTGCGGGTGTCGCGGCCGTCGATGCGCGGCTGACCGGACAGGATGCGGTTGCGCACCACGCTGGCTTCCACGCGGTGGAAGGCGTCCTTGACGTGGTTCTGTGCAACCGTGTCCATGTCGGCACGGATGAGTTCGGCGAAGGCCTTGCTGCGGACTTCGTCGATGGCGGTCATGCGCGCCTGTTTCTGTTTGATGTTGTAGGCCTGCTGCAAGCCCTCTTCGGCCAGCGCCTTCAGGCGTTCCACCATCACGGTGTCTTCGGCGACCGGCTGCCAGTCCCAGGCGTCGGCGCCGGCTTCGTCGGTCAGTTCGTTGATGGCGTTGATCGCGGCCTGCAACTGCTGGTGGCCGAACATGACCGCGCCCAGCATGATGTCTTCGGGCAGTTCCATCGCTTCGGATTCGACCATCAGCACGGCGGCTTCAGTACCGGCGACGACCAGATTGAGCGCCGAATCCTTCAGCTCGGAGTTGGCCGGGTTCAGCACGTATTCACCGTTGATGAAACCGACGCGCGCCGCGCCCACCGGACCGTCGAACGGCAGGCCGGACAGCGACAGCGCGGCCGAGGCGCCAATCAGCGCGGGGATGTCGGCGCTGACTTCGGGGTTGGACGACATCACGGTGGCGATGATCTGCACTTCGTTGAAGAAGCCGTCGGGGAAGAGCGGGCGGATCGGGCGGTCGATCAGGCGGCAAATCAGCGTTTCGCCTTCGGACGCACGGCTTTCGCGCTTCAGAAAGCCGCCGGGGATGCGGCCGGCGGCGTAGGTTTTTTCCTGATAGTCGACGGTCAGCGGAAAGAAGTCCTGACCGGGCTTGACTTCATTCTTGGCGACCACGGTGACCAGCACCACGGTGTCGTCCATATTGACCAGGACGGCGCCGGATGCCTGGCGGGCGATTTCGCCGGTTTCCAGGGTGACCAGGTGGCGGCCGTAGGTAAACGTTTTCTTGATAGCGCTCATACGAGTTCCTTTCAAAGCAAAAACGCCCCGCAGGAGCGGGGCGTGGAAAATTCAGGGGACAACAAGCCCCATCCACTGTGCCGGTGCAACAGGGTGCCGGGTCATCACAGTGGCCTTGGGGGCTTACTTGCGCAAACTGAGGCGATCGATCAGGGTCTTGTAAGCTTCGAGGTTGGTGCGCTTCAGGTAGTCCAGCAGCTTGCGGCGGCGGCTCACCATCCGCAGCAGACCACGACGCGAGTGGTGATCCTTGATGTTGGTCTTGAAGTGGCCGGTCAGGTCATTGATGCGGGCCGTCAGCAGGGCAACCTGCACTTCGGGCGAGCCGGTATCAGCGGCGGCGCGTTGAAAATCCTGGACGACTTGCGCTTTTTGCGCGACGGTAACAGCCATGGTGTACTCCTTCTAAATCGCGTGGCCTGCGGCTGGGCGGGACACGTTCTGGGAAACCGTGAATTTTACGCTGAAAGGGGTCTCGAACTCAAGCCTGCTGGGTGGCGATCAACCGGCGCGGCTGCAGACGGCCGGCGTCCGCGTCGGCCAGGCCGATGAACGTGTAGGGTGCCGCGTAGATGCGCGTCAAGCCTGGGTGGTCTGCCGGGTGCTCCACGCTGCGGCCCTGGCACAAGGCCGCGATATCGGCGGCATCGAGCTGCAAGGCGGGCAGGTGCGCCACCAGGCAGTCTGCCGGGAGCAGCAAGCCTGGACGCTGGGGGGCAGCGAGCGTTTCCAGATCGGCAAGCGTGTGCGCCTGGTCCAAGTGGAATCCGCCCGCGACAGTGCGTGTCAGCGCGGTGAGGTGGGCGCCGCAGCCGAGCGCGGCGCCAATGTCCTGCGCCAGGGTGCGGATATAGGTGCCGGCACTGCTTTGTACGCCCAGCACCACGCGCGGCAGATCGCATTCAACGAGATCGAGGGCGCGAATCTGCACCCGGCGCGGCGGCCGCTCGATTTCGATGCCGGCGCGGGCATATTCATAGAGCGGACGGCCCTGGTGCTTGAGTGCCGAATGCATGGGGGGGATTTGCTCGATTTCGCCCATGAAGCGTGGCAGCACGGCTTCGATCTCGGCGCGGCTGGTGTGAACCACGCGGGTGGCGAGAATCTCGCCTTCGGGGTCGCCGGTGGTGGTGGTCACGCCCAGTTGCAACACGGCGCGATAGCGCTTGTCAGCGTCGAGCAGGTAGGCCGAAAACTTGGTGGCCTCGCCGAAACACAGCGGCAGCAGGCCGTCGGCGAAAGGATCGAGGGTGCCGGTGTGGCCCGCCTTTTTGGCGTTGAGCAGCCACTTGGCTTTTTGCAGTGCGGCGTTGGAGGTGATGCCGACCGGCTTGTTCAGCAGCAGCACGCCATCGACCGGCTGGCGGGCGGGCTTCACTCGTCTTTCGGGTGTTTGGCGTCTTCGGCGACCGCGGAATCGATCAGCTGGCTGAGCTCGATGCCACGTTCGACCGAGCGGTCGTAGACGAAGCTGAGCTTGGGCACCACGCGCAGTTGCATGCGGCGCGACAGCTGCGTGCGCAGAAAGCCGCTGGCGCGCTGCAGGCCCTTCAGGCAGGCGTCATGCTCCGCCTCGCCGCCCAGCGTGGTGAAGTAGACCTTGGCGAACTCCATGTCGCGGTTGACCTCCACCTCGGTGATGGTCAGCATGCCGACGCCCGGATCCTTCACTTCCTGCCGGATCAACTCCGGCAGCTCGCGCTGGATCTGGTCGGCGACACGGCGCGCGCGCGGAAAATCCTTCGGCATTACAGCGAGCGCGCGACTTCCACGACTTCAAACACTTCGAGCAGATCACCTTCCTGGAGGTCGTTGAAGTTCTTCAGGGAGAGGCCACACTCGAAGTTGGCCTTGACTTCCTTGACGTCATCCTTGAAGCGCTTGAGCGAATCGAGCTCGCCCTGGTGGATCACCACGTTGTTGCGCAGCACGCGCACGCCGGCGTTGCGCTTGATCACGCCATCCACCACATAACAGCCGGCGATGGTGCCGACCTTGGAAATGACGAATACCTGGCGGACTTCCACGGTGCCGATGACGCTTTCCCGCTTTTCGGGCGCCAGCATGCCGGACAGCGCGGCCTTCACCTCATCCACGGCTTCGTAAATGATGTTGTAGTAGCGGATGTCCACGCCGCTGGATTCGGCCAGCTTGCGTGCCGACGCATCGGCGCGCACGTTGAAGCCGATCAGCACCGCCTTGGATGCAAGCGCCAGGTTGACGTCGGACTCGGTGATCGCACCCACTGCGCTATGGATGATGTTGACCTTGACCTCGTCGGTCGACAGCTTGCCCAGCGCGTGCGCCAGGCCTTCGTAAGAACCCTGCATGTCGGCCTTGAGGATGATGGGCAGTTGCTGGACTTCGCCCGCACCCATCTGCCCGAACATCGATTCCAGCTTGGCCGCCTGCTTTTTGGCGAGCTGCACGTCGCGGAACTTGCCCTGACGGAACAGCGCGATTTCGCGCGCCTTGCGCTCGTCGGGCAGCACCATCATGTCCTCGCCCGCCCGTGGTACGTCGGACAGACCCTGGATTTCGACCGGGATCGAGGGCCCGGCTTCGTTGACCGTCTTGCCCGACTCGTCGAGCATGGCGCGTACGCGGCCGAAAGCCTGTCCGGCCAGTACCATGTCGCCGCGGCGCAGGGTGCCGGATTGCACCAGTAGCGTGGTGACCGGGCCCTTGCCCTTGTCCAGCCGCGCTTCGATGACGAGGCCTTTTGCCGGCCCTTCGGCAGCCGCCTGCAGTTCCAGCATCTCGGCTCGCAGCAGGATGGCGTCGAGCAGACCGTCGATATTGGTATTGGCCTTGGCCGACACTTCGACAAACTGGGTGTCGCCGCCCCATTCCTCGGGGGTGACGCCCTGCGCGACGAGTTCCTGACGGATGCGCTCGGGGTTGGCATCGGGCTTGTCGATCTTGTTCATGGCCACAACCAGCGGCACATTGGCCGCCTTGGCGTGGTGGATGGCTTCGATGGTTTGCGGCATGACGCCATCGTCCGCCGCCACCACCAGCACCACGATGTCGGTCGCTTTCGCGCCGCGCGCCCGCATCGCGGTAAACGCTTCGTGGCCCGGGGTGTCGAGAAAGGTGATGACGCCTTTTTCGGTTTCGACGTGATAGGCGCCGATGTGCTGGGTGATGCCGCCGGCTTCGCCGCTGGCCACCCGGGTGCGCCGGATGGTGTCGAGCAGCGAGGTCTTGCCGTGGTCGACGTGACCCATCACCGTGACCACCGGCGGGCGTGCGCGCATGAGCACTTCGCCGGTAAAGCCGGTGTCGATGAGGAAGGCTTCAGGTGTGTCGAGCGCGGCAGGCTTGCCGATGTGCCCCATTTCCTCGACCAGGATAATCGCGGTTTCCTGGTCGAGCACCTGGTTGATGGTCACCATGCTGCCCAGCTTCATCAGCGCCTTGATGACTTCAGCGGCCTTCACCGACATCTTGTGGGCGAGTTCGGCGACGGTGATGGTTTCGGGTATCAGCACCTCGCGCACGATTGGCTCGGTCGGTGCAACGAAGGTGGTTTCTTCCTGGCCGGGCCTGGATTTGCCTTTACGGCCACGCCAGCCTGCTTCAGGCGCAGCGCCGCCACGGGTCT
Organism: Thiobacillus sp.; assembly: GCA_035562135.1. Lineage (GTDB taxonomy): Bacteria > Pseudomonadota > Gammaproteobacteria > Burkholderiales > Thiobacillaceae > Thiobacillus. The sequence continues at coordinate 10,571 of DATMWS010000135.1, forward strand.
TGAGCCCGCCCTTGCGGCGCGCGGCCTCATCCTTCCAGCTTCCTGCAGCTTTCTTGTCAGGCCCTTTGGCACCCTTGGCCGCTCCCGGCTTGGCCGGTTTGTGCAGCGTTTTTTCTGTAGGGGC
>DATMWS010000136.1:0-8618 GCA_035562135.1 Thiobacillus sp.
AATACCGCCAGCGTTTTCATCAGCCATGGCGCGGCGGCAAGCAGCATGCGGCCGAATGCGCGCGTGGCGGCGTTGGCTTTCTGCGAGAGATAAAGCCCGGCGTCGTCGAGCTTGACGATGCCGGCGACCAGACCGTAGACACCGACGGTCATGATGAACGCGATGCCGGCGAGCACGGCAACCTGTGTGCCGAAGGACGCGGCGGCGACGGTGCCGAGGGTGATGACGATGATTTCAGCCGACAGGATGAAGTCGGTGCGGATGGCGCCCTTGATCTTGTCTTTTTCCAGCGCGACCAGATCGACCGTCGGGTCTTCCAGCGCGTGGATCAGTTTGGCGTGGTGGGCCGAGTCTTCGGCGGTGCTGTGCAGGTATTTGTGCGCCAGCTTCTCGAAGCCTTCAAAGCAGAGAAACGCGCCCCCCAGCATCAGCAACGGCGTCACCAGCCAGGGCGCAAACGCGCTGATGGCGAGCGCCGCCGGCACCAGAATCGCCTTGTTGATGAACGACCCCTTGGCGACCGCCCACACCACCGGCAGTTCGCGCTCGGCACGCACCCCGGCAACCTGCTGGGCGTTGAGCGCAAGGTCGTCGCCCAGCACCCCGGCGGTTTTTTTGGCGGCGACCTGGGTCATCACCGACACATCGTCGAGGATGGTGGCGATGTCGTCGAGCAGGGCGAGCAGGCTGGCTCCTGCCACCTTAATCTCCCAACTGGATATGCCCCGCCTTCTCGGCGGCTGCGAAATCCAGCATTTTCTGGATCGACAGCCGGGCGCGGGCACGGATGGATTCCTCGATATGAATCTCGTTGCCGCCGTTTTCCAGCACGGCGGCGAGTTTTCTGAGACCGTTCATTGCCATCCACGGGCAGTGCGCGCAGGACTGGCAGGTGGCACCCTCGCCCGCGGTCGGCGCCTCGAGCAGGAGCTTGCCGGGCGCGGCGGCGTGCATCTTGTGGAAGATGCCGTTGTCGGTGGCGACGATGAATTCGGGATTGGGCAGCGTGCGCACCGCCTCGATCAGCTGCGTGGTCGAGCCGACGACATCGGCCAGCGCGATCACCGCTTCCGGCGACTCGGGATGCACCAGCACGGCGGCAGCCGGGTGCTCGGCGCGCAGTTTCTTCAGCGCCTCGGCCTTGAATGCCTCGTGCACCACGCAGGAGCCCTGCCACAGCAGCATGTCGGCGCCGGTGATGCGCTGCACGTAATCACCCAGATGACGGTCCGGCGCCCACAGCAGTTTGTGTCCCTGCTGGTGCAGGTATTTGACGATCTTGGCGGCGATGCCCGAGGTGACGACCCAGTCGGCGCGTGCCTTGACCGCCGCGCTGGTGTTGGCGTAGACGACCGACACTCGGTACGGATGGGCGTCGCAAAACGCCGCGAATTCGTCCGCCGGGCAGGCCAGGTCGAGCGAGCACTCGGCGCCGAGGTCGGGCATGATGACGCGCTTTTCCGGATTGAGGATCTTGGCGGTTTCGCCCATAAACTTGACCCCGGCGACGATCAGCGTTTTCGCCGGATGCGCGTGGCCGAAGCGCGCCATCTCCAGCGAATCCGACACGCAGCCACCGGTTTCCTCGGCCAGATCCTGCAGGTCGGCCGAGGTGTAGTAATGCGCGACCAGCACCGCGTCCTGCTGTTTCATCAGCGTCTTGATGCGCGCTTTCAGCGCCTCGCGTTCGTCGTCGGCGAGCACCTCCTCCACCATCGGCGGCGGCTGGATCACATGTTTGACCGGAACGGAAAAGGCAAGGCTCATCGGGGTGACTCGGACATCAAGTGTGGAAAGCGCCAAGTATAGCTGCGCGCGGCAGCCGTTTTCACCTGGCGGCGGCCGGGTTTTTCTGGAGTGGAGCGGGGCTTTTGCCTTATCCTTGCGGCCCTATGCAACAGCTGCTTCTTGACATCCGCCCCCCCGCTCGGCCTGAACTCGCCCGCTTTGTAGCGGGGCGCAATGTTGAGCTGATGGCGCAACTGCAGGCCATGCTCGACGGCAGCGCGGCCGAGCGCATGGTCTATGTGTGGGGCGCGCCGGGCAGCGGCAAGAGTTATTTGCTGGCGGCCTGGGCACACGCCTGTCAGGCGCGCGGGATGACGGTCGATTTCAGCGGGCAGCAGGCGGCGCAGGCGGTGATTGCGGATCAGGTCGAAACCTGGAACGCGGCGCAGCAGCATGCCGGCTTTGCCGCGTTCAATCGGGTGCGCGAGGCGGGCGGGCTGTGGCTGGCCGCAGGCAATGTGGCGCCGGCCGAGTTGCCGGTGATGCCGGAATTGCAGACCCGGCTGGGCTGGGGGCTGGTGTTTCAGCTGCACGGACTGGATGACGCCGAGAAACGCGCCGCATTGAGCCAGCATGCCGAAACCCTGGGCTTCCGGCTGGAACCCCAGGTGGCGGACTATCTGTTGAATCACACCGCGCGCGACATGCAGAGCCTGCTGCGAATGCTGGACGCGCTGGACCGGTTCAGCCTGGAAACGCGGCGCCCCATCACGCTGCCGCTGCTGCGGCAACTGCTGCTGAATCAGGCCTGATTCTCACCCTGCGCCTGCTGCTCGGCGATGTCCTTGTGGACCTGCGCCATGTCCAGCCCCATCACCTGTTCGATCAGGCCGTCCAGGGCGTGGGCGGGCAGCGAACCGGCTTCTGAATAGAGGATGACCTGCTCGCGGAACACCATCAGCGTGGGGATGGAGCGAATCTGGAAATAGCCGGCCAGTTCCTGTTCGACTTCGGTATTGACCTTGGCGAAGATGTGGTTGGGGTGCTTGTCGGACGCGGCTTCGAAAATCGGCGCAAAACCACGGCAGGGGCCGCACCAGGGTGCCCAGAAGTCGACGATGACGACGTCGTTGCTCTGGATGGTGGATTCGAAGTTGTCCTGGGTGAGTTCGATGACGGCCATGCTGATTCCTGCGAAGTAGTGAAAATACCCTGAAGGGCATAAATAAAAAGGCGCGAGGACGAATCCTCGCGCCTAGTGCCACCCTATCACGGATGGCGGGCCTCCGACAATCGGAGGCGAATTATCGGGTAGTTCAGCCCGGCTGCCCGCTACCCCGGTCCAGTCGAAGCCGACTGGCCTAAAAACTTATTTGGCGAAAGCCTGATTGAACAGGCCGCGTCTTTGCTCGGCCGGCTGGGCCCCGCGTTCCATGTTCTGGCTGTGCTTCAGGTTGCTGCGCACTTCGGCACGGTTGACCGCCATGATGAGTTCTGTCGCCAGTACCCGCGCCTGATGCGGGGTGAGGTTGAGTGAGCTCCCAGGTGCCTGAAGTGTCACCTCCACACGGTCGCGACCCTGGGCATCTTCTTTTAGGGTGATGTCCAGCGTGTTGCCGGGTTCAAGTTCGATCATGTTGGGTTCTCCTTGCGTTGCCTTTGCAATGAGTTGAGCAGGGTTCATGCCAGTCTCCCGTGACGCCGGATGGCGTGGAAAACCGCATTAAATCAGGCGGGTTTGACGGCTTGATGAAACGGCGCCGACACTGCCCTGACGAAGCCTCGTCAGGGCAGTGGGCGAGTTCGTCACTGCGGGGTACTGGGAGCGAGCGGCTGGGGGGCGCTGGCGGCGGCCATGCGGTCGCGCGTCAGCAGGGTGTAGGCAACCGGAATGACGAACAGCGTCAGCAGGGTGCCGAGCAGCAGGCCGCCGACGATGACCCAGCCGATGGGCGATCGCGACTCCGCCCCGGCGCCGGTGGCGAGCGCCAGCGGCACCGCACCCAGCACCATCGCGGCGGTGGTCATCAGGATCGGCCGCAGGCGCAGGCTGGCCGCTTCGATCACCGCTTCGACCTTGGGCTTGCCGCGTTCGTGCAACTGGTTGGCGAATTCAACGATCAGGATGCCATGCTTGGTGATGAGGCCGACCAGCATCACCAGCCCGATCTGGCTGTAGACGTTGAGCGTCGCCCCGGTGAGCTTGAGCGCCAGCAGCGCGCCGGTGGCGGCGAGCGGCACGGTGAGCAGGATGATGAAGGGGGCGATGAAGCTCTCGAACTGCGCCGCCAGCACCAGATAAATCACGATCAGCGCCAGCGCGAAGGTGATGGCCAGCGTCTGCCCGGATTCGCCGAATTCGCGCGACTGGCCGTCGAGCGCGGTGCGCGCGGTTTTCGGCAGCGTCTCCTTCGCCGCCTGATCCATGAAGGTGAGCGCCTCGCCCAGGGTGTAACCGGGGGCGATGTTGGCCGAGATGATCGCCGCGCGCTGGCGGTCGAAGTGGTTGAGCTCCTTCGGCGCGACGGTTTCGGAAACGGCGACCAGGTTGGACAGCGGGGTGAGGCTGCCTTCCTTGCCGCGCACGTACAAGGCGCTCAGATCCTGAGGGGTGGCACGCGCGGCGGGGTCGAGTTGGACGACGACGTTGTATTGCTCGCCTTCCTGCTTGAAGCGGGTGACCTCGCGCCCGCCGAGCAGGGTTTCCAGCGTGCGGCCGATGGTGTCGATGCCGACGCCCATCTGCGCCGCCTTGTCGCGGTTGATGTCGACCTTCAACTGCGGCTTGTTGAGCTTGAGGTCGGTGTCGGCGTTGGCCAGTCCTGGATAGGCGCGCACCTTGGCCATCAGCGCCTCCACCGCGCGGTCGAGTTCGGCATAGCTGGGCGCCTGCACCACGAACTGCAGCGGCGGATTGCGGAAGCTCTGCCCCAGCGAAGGCGGGTTGATCGGAAAAGCCAGCACGCCCGGCATGCCCATGAACATCTGCGGGCCGAGGCTTTCGGTGATCGCCATCTGGCTGCGGCTGCGCTCTTCCCAGGGCTTCAGCATCACGAACGACAGCGCGCTGTTGACCGGGTTGGGGCGCTCAAGCCCCGGCGCCACCACGACGAAGGCCGTATTCACTTCGGGCACGCTCTGGTAAATGCCTTCGAGCTGGCGTGCGTACTGGTCGGTATATTGCAGGGTCGACCCTTCGGGGGCCAGCATGAAGCCGATGAAGAAGCCACGGTCCTCGGTCGGCGCCAGTTCCGATTTCAGCGATTTCAGCAACCCGAAGGCGGCGACCGCGACCAGCACAAAGACCCCCGCGACGATCAGCGGGTGCCGCACGACCCGGGTGACGCCCCGCGTATAGCCACTGTTGAGGCCATTCAGCATGCGCTCGCCGAAGTTGAAAAACGCGCCATGGCGGATTTCATGGCGCAGCATCTTGCTCGCCATCATCGGCGTCAGCGTCAGCGCGACAAAGCCGGACACCAGCACGGCGGCGGCCACGGTCAGCGCGAATTCAGTGAACAGCTTGCCGGTGTTGCCCTCGGCGAAGGCCAGCGGCGCAAACACCGCGGCCAGCGTCATCGTCATCGCCACCACCGCGAAGCCGATTTCCTTGGCCCCCTTCAACGCCGCCTCGAATGGCGGCTCGCCGTTCTCGATGTGGCGGTAGATGTTCTCCAGCATGACAATGGCATCGTCGACCACCAGCCCGATTGCCAGCACCAGCCCGAGCAGGGTCAGCACGTTGATGGTGAAGCCCATGGCATAGAGAAAGATGAAGGCGCCGATCAGCGACACCGGGATGGTGACGAAGGGAATCAGCGTGGCGCGCCAGTTGCGCAGGAACAGGAAGATGACGGCCACCACCAGCACCATGGCTTCGAGCATGGTGGTGTACACGGCGTCGATCGATTTTTCGATGAAGATCGAGCTGTCGAAGCCCACCTTGAGCTGCATGCCTTCCGGCAGCGTGGCCTGCACGCGCGGCAGTTCGGCCTTGACCGCCTGCGCCACCGCCAGGGTGTTGGCGGTCGACTGCTTGACGATGCCCAGGCCCACCGCGGCGCGGCCGTTGACGCGAACGATATTGCGTTCGTCCTCGGCGCCGACTTCGGCGCGGCCGATGTCGGCCAGCCGCACCAGCACGCCGCCGCTGTCGCGGATGATGACGCGCTCGAACTCGGCCGGGGTTTTGAGGTCGGTTTCCGTGAGCACGGTGAATTCGCGCGTCTGGCTTTCGATGCGGCCCGAAGGCAACTCGGTGTTCTGGCTGCGGAGCGCGGCTTCCACATCCTGCACCGTCACCCCCAGCGCTGCCATGCGGCTCGGATCGAGCCACACGCGCATGGCGTAGCGGCGCTCGCCGCCGATGATGACCGAGGCGACGCCGGGCAGGGTTTTCAACTGGTCGGCCACCACGCGGTCGGCGTAGTCGGTGATTTCCAGCGGCGACTGGCGGTCGCTGGAAAACGCCAGCCAGATGATGGCCTGGGCGTCGGCCTCGATCTTGGCGACCACCGGGTCCTCGGCTTCGTTGGGCAGCAGGCCGCGCACCCGCGCCACGCGGTCGCGGGTGTCGTTGGCGGCGGCTTCGGGGTCGCGCGACTGCACGAATTCCACCGTGATCTGGCTGACTTCCTCGCGGCTCACCGACTTGATGGTGCGAATGCCCTCGATGCCGGAAAGCGAATCCTCCAGCGGCTTGGTGATCTGGCTTTCCATCACCTCGGCCGAGGCGCCGGGATAAACCGTGCGCACCGACACCACCGGGGCGTCGATGTTGGGGTATTCGCGCACCGGCAGGCGGTCGAAGGCAATCAGCCCGATCAGGATGATGAGCAGGCTCATCACGGTGGCCAGCACCGGGCGGCGGATGGAGAGGTCGGAAAGGATCATGGGTCGGTCTTCGCAGTTGCTGGATTGAGCGCGGCGTGTCGGGATCAGCGCGGCTTGCCGGCCTGCATCTTCTTCATCATCTGCGCCGCCTGGTCGAGCGTGACGACCGGCACGCCGGGGCGCAGCTTGATCTGGCCGTCGAGAATGACGGTGTCGCCCGCCTGCACGCCGGAGACGATTTCGACCCGGCCCGGTTCGCGCTTGCCCAGGGTGACCTTGCGCAGTTCGGCCTTGCCGTTGACCGCCAGAAAAACGTAATTGCCGTCCGGACGCGGCACGATGACCTGCTCCGGCAGCAGGATGGCGCTGGTCCTGCCGCCCAGATCGGCGGTGGCGCGGGCGAACATGCCGGGCTTGAGGTTGCCCGCGGGGTTGGCGATGCGCGCGCGCACCCGCACGTTGCGGCTGACCGGGTCGACCACCGGATCGATGGCGTGCACCTTGCCGCTGAAGCTTTGCCCGGGCAGGGCGTCGATGGTGAGCGTGATCGGCAAGCCGATGCGCACCAGCGGCAGATAGGTTTCGGGCACCGGCACTTCCAGCTTCAGGTTGCCGAGCGCATCCAGCCGCACGATGTCGTCGCCCTTGTTGACGTAGGCCCCGGGGCTGACCTGGCGCAAGCCGGCGAGGGCGGCAAACGGCGCGCGGATCACGGTCTTGTCGAGCGCCACCTGCTCCTGCTGTAGACGCGCGCGCAGGATGTCGAGGTTGGCGCGCGCTTCGTCGAGCGCCTGCTTCGAGATGAAATTCTGCGCGACCAGTTGCTCGCTGCGCTTGTAGCGGCTTTGCGCCAGCTTGAGATCCGCCTGGGCGGCGGCCAGGCGGGCGCGCGGTTCGGCGGAGTCGAGCACCACCAGCACCGCGCCTTTCTTCACCGGCTGGCCTTCCTGGAACAGCAGTTTGTCGATGCGACCGTCGATTTCCGGGCGCAGCACCACGCTATCCTCGGCAATCAGCGCACCCACCGCGTTGACCGTATTGGACACCGGGGTGGCGGCGGCTTTCATCATGTTGACCGGAATGAAGGGCGGGCCGCCCGCCTGGGCAAAGGCGAGTGTCGGAACGAACAGCAGGAGGAGCAAGGCGCGCATGACGGGTTCCGTAAATGGAGTAAAGACGTACGATAGGTGCGCACCTTAGCAGTTCCGTGCTGAAACAAAAACCGCACGCCGGGGTCAACTTCGGACAGGATATGTAAGGATTGCGCGCGTAATCCGACTGTTTCGATATGCCCCCTTTTTAATTAGGACTCAGCCATGCTGATACACCAAGCCGACGACATCCCCCCGTCTGAAATCACCCCGCCTGAAATCTACCGCGAGCGCCGTCGCTTCATGCAGGGCTTGGGGGTGCTGGCGGCGGGTGTTGCCGTGGGCGCCGCGCCCGATGCCGAGGCCGGCGTCAAACTGGCCGGCGTGCGCGCCAGCGCCTACAAGCTGGACGAGGACAACACCCCATACAAAGACGTCACCACTTACAACAACTTCTATGAATTCGGCACCGGCAAGGGCGATCCGGCCGAAAATGCAGGCGGCCTGAAAACCCGTCCGTGGACGGTGGCGATCGAAGGCGAGGTGAGCAAGCCCGGGATTTACGACATCGACACGCTGCTAAAGCTCGCGCCACTGGAAGAGCGCGTGTATCGCATGCGCTGCGTCGAAGGCTGGTCGATGGTGATCCCGTGGGTCGGTTTTCCCCTGCGTGAAATCATCCGCCGCGCCGAGCCCACCGGCAATGCGAAATATGTCGAGTTCGTGACGCTGAACGACCCCAGGCAGATGCCGGGGCAACGTTCCCGGGTGCTCGACTGGCCGTATGTCGAAGGCCTGCGCCTCGACGAGGCGATGCATCCGCTGACGCTGCTGGCGGTGGGTCTCTATGGCGAAGTGCTGCCCAACCAGAACGGTGCGCCGATCCGGCTGGTGGTGCCATGGAAATATGGATTCAAGAGCGCCAAGTCCATCGTCAAGATCCGCTTCGTCGAGAAACAACCGCTC
>DATMWS010000137.1:0-14565 GCA_035562135.1 Thiobacillus sp.
GTCACCACCCATTCGCCGGCGGCCAGTCCCGACACGATCATCGCGCGCTCGCCGTTGAGCGCGCCGAGCTGCACGCTGCGCGCCGCCACTTTTTGGGTTTTCCGGTCGACCACCCAGACCTGGGGCTGGCCGTTGACCCTGAACAGCGCGCTCTGCGCCACCGACAGGCTGGGTGCTGCGTCCTGGCTGGCCTCCACCGTGGCGGTCATGCCGAGTTTCACCGCGGCATCGGGCTGCAGCAGGCTCACGCGCGCGCTGTAGGTGCGGCTGGCCGCGTCGGCCATCGGCGACAGTTCGCGCAACTGTCCCGCGTAGGTTTTATCCGGCTGCGACCATAGCCGGACCGTCAGGGTTTTGGCCGTGCGCACCGCATTGAGCGCGTTCTCCGGCACGTCGATGCGCACCTCCAGCTCGCCGGTGCGCGCCAGCTGCGCCAGCGGCTGCCCGGCCGCCACCACCTGGCCGGTTTCGAAGGCAATCGCCGTCACCACCCCGGCATGCGGCGCGGTCAGTCGAGTGTAGGCCTGCTGGTTACCCTGGCGCGCGACCTCGGCACGCAGCTGCCGCACCCGCGCCTGCGCCGCTTCGGCCGTGGTGCGCCGGCGGTCGAGCTCGGCCTGGGAAATGAAATTCTGCGTGCGCAGCGCGGTAAACCGCTGCAAATCCTGGTGCGCCAGCTGCGCTTCGGCCTCGGCGGCGGTGAGCTGCGCCTGCGCCGCGCGTACTGCCAGGGTGTAATCCTGCGGGTCCAGCGTGGCGATCACCTGACCGGCTTTCACCTGCGTGCCGACCTCGACCTGACGTGCGCTGACGCGCCCCGCCACGCGAAAAGCCAGGGCAGTTTCGTAGCGCGCCCGGATTTCGCCGGCATAGCGGTCCTGGCTGTTCGCACGGGTGGGTTCCATTTGCTCGGCGCGCACCGGCCGGATATCTGCGGGCGGTGGCGCGGCTTCGCGGCCACAGCCGGCAAGCAGCGTGAAAATAGCCAACAGGGTCAGAAAGGGTTTCATGCCTTAATTATCGCGTAATCCCGGGCGCAGTAGCGAACCGCGCCAGCCCGCTTCCAGACTGCCGGGTTGCACCTTTGGCGCATGACGTTCAGACTGCCCCCCTTCGCGCCGGTCCGCCCGGCTGTAAATTGTCCATTGTTCGACTCATGGAGCGTCTCGATGCCCGCCTCATCCAAATCCCTCAAACCCCTCACCGAAGCCGCGCTGCTGAAAATGCCGGCTGCCGCCTATATGAATGCTGACCAGCTGGCGTTCTTTCGCAGCCGCCTCGAAGCCCTGCGCGACGAGATGCTCAGCAACGCCGCCGACACCGGTGCGACTCTCAAGGAAAACGAGAACTTTGCCGACCCCAACGACCGCGCCACGGTGGAAGAGGAACACATGCTGGAGCAGCGCGTGCGCGACCGCGAACGCAAGCAGCTGAAAAAAATCAATTCCGCCCTGAAACGGATCGACAGCGGCGAGTATGGCTGGTGCCTGGAAACCGGTGACCCCATTGGCCTGCCGCGCCTGCTGGCGCGCCCCACTGCCGAATACTCGATCGAGGCGCAGGAACGTCACGAGAAAATGGAACGGCTGCGCGCCTGAAATTTGCAGAGGCCGCCTCAGATGGATGCGCCACAAGGGGGCTCCGATCCACTTCCGATCACCCTGCTCACCGGGTTTTTGGGCAGCGGCAAGACCACGGTACTGAATCACCTGGTTCGCACCCTGCCGCGCACCGCGATCCTGATGAACGAGTTTGGCGAAATCGCGCTCGATCATCAGCTGCTGCAAAAAATGGAAGGCCCGCTGGCGCTGCTCTCGGGCGGCTGCGTGTGCTGCACGATTTCCGGCAGCCTGTCGCCGACGCTGAAAAATCTCTGGATGGCGCGGCAGAAGGGCGACATTCCGGCGTTCGAGCGCGTCATCATCGAAACCACCGGCATCGCCGACCCGGTGCCGGTGCTCGACAACCTGCTGCACGACAACTGGGTGCGCGCACGTTTCCGCCTCGACGGCGTGGTGACCACGGTCGATGCGCTGTTCGGCATGGGCCAGCTGGACCAACATTTCGAGGCGGCGAAGCAGGTGGCGGTGGCCGACCGGCTGCTGCTGACCAAGACCGACCTCGCCACGGCCGACAGCGTGGCCGCGCTGCGCGAGCGGCTGGCGACGCTCAACCCGGCCGCCGACATCGTGACGGTCACGCACGGCGAGCTCGACCCCGCGGCGATCCAGAACCTGGGGCTGTGGAACGCTGAAACCCGGTCGCTGGAAGTCGCGCGCTGGCTGAAGCCGCAGCGCTACCAGCCCGCCAGCGCCAGCCCGCTCGGCGGCAAACCCCGAACCGCATTGCACGACGCGCGCATCCAGGCATTTTCGGTGGTGCTCGACGCGCCGCTCGACCGCTATGGCCTGCAGTCGGCGCTTTCCATGCTCACCTCGTTCCGTGCCGCAAACCTGCTGCGCTTCAAGGCGATCGTCAACCTGCAGGACGAGGCGCAGCCGGTGGTGCTGCACGGCGTGCAGCACGTGCTGTATCCGGAAGTGAAGCTCGACGCCTGGCCGGACGACGATCACCACAGCCGCTTCGTCTTCATCGTGCGCGACCTCGAACCCGAGTTCGTCGCCAAGCTGCTGGCCGATTTCTCCGGCGCCGCGCACGGCCATGACGGGGCGACGCCATGAACTTCGCGCAAAAATTCCTCGTCGGCCTGATCCGCGTGTATCAACTGGCGCTCTCGCCCTGGCTCGGGCGGCAGTGCCGCTACCTGCCGACCTGCTCGGAATACGGCAAGGAAGCGATCGAAAAACACGGCGCGCTCAGGGGCAGCTGGCTCGCCGCCAAGCGCATCGGCCGCTGCCGCCCGGGTTGCGACCACGGCTACGACCCGGTGCCACCGGTCGAGCCGCACGAGTAAAACGCACTTCATGTTGCCGCGCCGTCTGCTTGCCTGGCTGTTTGCCCTGACCCTGCTGTTCGGTCAGGCGGCAGCGTTCGCGCATGCGCTGAGCCACTTGCATGCGCACGATGGCGCGCTGCCAGACAAGGTCTGCGAAGTCTGCGTCGCCCAGGCCAACCTCGGCGGCGCCGCGCCGGCGACGGTGTTTAGCCTGCCCATCGAAACCTTCCGCCACACCGAATTGCCGGCCGCGGCGCTGCCGCCTGCCGCCGTCTCGCCCCACTTCGCGCAAGCCCGCGCCCCGCCTGCTGCCATCTGAAATCCGGACCTGAAGCCGGCTGCCGCAAGGCTGCCGACCGCGATCATTTTTGATGGAGTTCTACCATGTTAAGACCCGCCCTGCTGGTGGCCGCGCTTGCGGCTGCCTTTCCGGTTTACGCCGATGCCGACCTCGATGCCTTGCGCGCCGAATTGAAAGAAATGAAAACGGCTTACGAAACGCGCATCCAGGCACTGGAATCGCGACTGCAACAAGCCGAAACCAAAACCGAAGCCATTGCCGCCACCGCGCCAGCCGCTGAGCCGGCCGCGCGCAGCAGCAGCAGCTTCAACCCCGATATCTCGCTCATCCTGCAAGGCAAATACGCACACCTCGAAAAACTCGACGAGCGAGGCATCACCGGCTTCATGGCCGAAGGCGAACACGGCCACGGCGGCGGTGGGCGCGGTTTCTCGCTCGATGGCACTGAGCTTGTTATTTCCGCCAGTATCGACCCTTATTTCCGCGGGTATCTCAACGCGGTGCTGGTCGACGAGTCAGTCGAAGTCGAGGAAGCTTGGTTCCAGACGCTGGGGCTGGGTCAGGGCCTCAGCATCAAGGGCGGGCGATTCAAGTCCGGCATCGGCTATCAAAACGAGCAGCATCCGCATGCGTGGGACTTCGCCACCAACAACCTGGTCTACGAAGCGCTGTTCGGCGAAGGCTACGTGCAGGAAGGCCTGCAAATGAAGTGGCTGGCGCCCACCGACACTTTCCTCGAATTCGGCGGGGAAATCGGCAACGGCAGCGCTTTCCCCGCCACCAACAACGACAACAACGGCTTCTCCAGCATCGCGCTGTTCGGCCATGTGGGCGGCGATGTGGGCGTGTCGAATAGCTGGCGCGCCGGGCTGTCGTGGCTGCGTGCAAAGCCACGGGAACGCGAATTCGACGGCCACGACATCAACGACGTCGAAGTCGTCGGCGATTTCTCCGGCAAGAGCCGCACTTGGCTGGCCGATTTCGTCTGGAAATGGGCACCCAACGGCAACGCCACGCAGCAGAATTTCAAGTTCGCTGCCGAATATTTCCGGCGCGACGAATCGGGTGAGCTGGCCTGTGACGATGCCGATCCGCTGGATCCCAGCCTATGCATTGGCGGGCTCGCCGCGCCCTTTTCGGCGGACCAGTCCGGCTTCTACGCGCAGGGCGTATACCAGTTCATGCCGCGCTGGCGCGCGGGCTATCGCTACGACCAGCTGTTTCGCGGTGACGTGGCGTTCAATGGCGCGGATGCCGGTGCCACGCTGGGATCGCTGGCCGACTACGATCCGAAACGCCACAGCCTGATGCTCGATTACAACCCGTCCGAGTTCACGCGTATCCGCCTGCAATACTCGCTCGACAAAGCGCAGCAAGGGGTGGATGAGAACCAGTTCTACGTGCAGTACATCTACAGCCTGGGCAGCCACGGCGCGCACAAATTCTAAGGAGACGCACATGAAATCCATCACTACCCCTATCGCCAGCGCCGCCCTGCTGGCACTGGCCGCCGCGCTGCCGGCGGCAGCGCATGCCGATCTCAAGGTGTTTGCCTGCGAACCCGAATGGGGCGCACTGGTGAAAGAAATCGGCGGCGCGCACGTCAACGTCTACACCGCCACCACGGCGATGCAGGACCCGCACCACATCGAGGCGAGACCCTCGCTCATCGCCCGCGCCCGCAGCGCCAATCTGCTGGCCTGCACCGGTGCGGAACTGGAAATCGGCTGGTTGCCGGTGATCCTGGCCGAATCGGGGAATCCGGCCATCCAGACCGGCCAGCCGGGGCAGTTCTTAGCCGCATCCCATGTGACGATGCTGGAAAAGCCCGCCGCGCTCGACCGCTCGGCAGGAGACGTCCACGCCGCCGGCAACCCGCATATCCAGACCGACCCGCGCAACATCGCTCGTGTCGGCGAAGCGCTCGCCCGCCGCATGGCCGAACTCGACCCCGCGCAAGCGGTGGTCTACCAGGCGCGCTGGAAGGATTTCTCGACCCGCTGGCAGGCCGCCATCGTACGCTGGGAGCAGCAAGCCGCCCCGCTCCGGGGGTTGCCCGTCGTCGTGCAGCACAAGGGCTTCCCCTATCTGGAAAACTGGCTGGGGCTAAAGGAGGTGGCGGTGCTTGAACCCAAACCGGGTGTCGAACCATCGGTCGGCCATCTGGCACGGGTGGCCGCGCAGCTGCAAGCCACGCCTGCCCGCGCCGTGCTGCGCGCGGTTTACCAGAGTCCACGGCCGGCCGACTGGCTGGCGCAGCGCGCAGGCATCCCGGCGCTGGCCCTGCCCTACACCGTGGGCGGCAACGCGCGGGCAAGCGATCTGTTCGGCCTGTTCGACGACACGCTGGATCAACTGCTGAAGGCGGCGCCATGAACCCTGCCCTGCTCGACCTGCTGATGTGGCCGTTCATCGTCGGCCTGCTGGTGCTGTCCACCCACGTCCCGCTGGGGCGCCGGGTGCTGGCGCGCGGCATTATTTTTCTCGACCTGGCGGTGGCGCAGCTTGCGGTGCTCGGCGTGGTCGCAGCGCACGCGCTGGACCTCGCAGAAGACGGCTGGCCCACCCAGCTGGCGGCCGCCACGGCCGCGCTGGTCGGCGCGGCGCTGCTGGCCGGCTGCGAGCGGCGCTGGCCGGAGATCCAGGAAGCCCTGATCGGCTCCACCTTCGTGGTGGCCGCCAGCGCAGCCGTACTGCTGCTGGCAGGCGACCCGCACGGCGGCGAGCACCTGGCCGAACTGCTGACCGGGCAGATTTTGTGGGCAACGCCGGCGCAGGCCATGCAGATTGCTGCGCTTTACGGCGCCTTGCTGGCGCTCATGGCATGGCGCCGCGAACGGCTCGGCGGCCTCGGGTTCTATCTGGTGTTTGCGCTGGCGATTACCGCGTCGGTGCAACTGGTGGGGGTTTATCTGGTATTCGCCAGCCTGATTCTGCCGGCGCTGGCGGGCCGCGGTCTGCCGGCACGCCCCGGCCTGCTGGCCGGCTGGGCGGTGGGCGCACTGGCGTATGCAACGGGGCTGGCCGCATCCGCGCAGCTCGACTGGCCCACCGGGCCTGCAATTGTCATCGCGCTCGCCGCCGCCGCCCTGCTTGCCGGCCGCGTGCTGCGGGTTGCCGCCACGGTTCGACAGCGCTAGTATCCGTCATTGAATCTCCTTTCCGACGCACACCTATTCAGTGGCTCTCCCGTTTTTCAAAAAAGGCAAGGACAAGACACCCAGCCCTGCGCACAAGCCGACGCCTGCGCCTGCCGCCGAATCGCACCCTAACGAAGCCCCGTTGACCATGGACATGGGGGACAGCGGCATCGTTGTGGTGGAGTCCAGCGGCGCGCCACAGTCGGCGGTAGACGAAGCGGCCATCCTCTATGCCAGCGGCCAGACCGACATGGCCGAGCGATTATTGAAGGATATTCTGGGAACAGGTGGCCGCCGCGCCTGGCACATGCTGTTCGACCTCTACGGCATCCAGAACCGCGAGAAGGAATTCGAGCAGCTGGCGCTGGATTACGCGATGCGCTTCGAGACCTCGCCCCCGGTCTGGCAAAAAATGGGGGGGAACAGTGCAGCCAGCAAACCCCAGAATGACCAAACCGCCAGCCTGGAATTACCCGGCCTGCTCGACAAAAAGGCGGCAGCTACCCTGCGCGAGGGCATCGCCGCCACCGCCAAAAATGCCGTGGTGCGAATCGATTTTTCGCGCATCGCAATGGTCGACGAATCGGGCGCAGACGAGTGCGCCCATATCCTGAGCGCCGCGCGCAAGGCCAAGCGCAAGCTGCAGGTCAGCGGCGTCGACCGTCTGATTGCGCTGCTGCAGGACCTCAACCGTGCCACCCACAGCCGCGCAGTGCACTGGCTGCTGCTGCTGGAGCTCTACCAGACGCTCGGCCAGGAGGCAAACTTCGAAGACCTGGCGGTCGACTACGCCGTGCGCTTTGAAGTGTCGCCGCCGTCGTGGAGCGAAGTGCAGGCCGCCGAAGTAGTGCAGGCAAAACCCGCCGAACCGCTGGACGATGCCCTGCGGCTGGCTGGCGAAATCACCCCCGCCAACGACAGCGCCTTGCAGCAACTCGGCAGCTATGCCACCACCCACAACGAGGTGCTGGTCGATATGACCCAGGTCACCCGCGTCGATTACGGCAGCGTCAGCCAGTTCATCAGCGTGCTGATGCAGTGCCTGGGCAGCGGCAAGACCATCACCCTGCGCGGCCACAATGCGCTCATCCACGAACTTTTCCGCGTCATGGGCATCGACCAGCTGGCGCAACTTATTCCGCACCATCCGGACTGACGGCCCACGTCCTGATTGATCGGCTGCGGCATTGCCTGCCCACGTATAATTCAGGCGCGCGAATTTGACCACGAAGGACGCCAAGGCGGGCAGCAAGGCCAGACAGCCCCGCCTTCGCGTCCTTCGTGGTTGACCCTCTTTATTCAGGATAATCCCGCCCATGGAACAATATCGCGGCACCACCATCCTCTCCGTCCGACGGGGTTCTGAAGTTGCTCTCGGCGGCGACGGTCAGGTCACGCTCGGCAACATCGTCATCAAGGCCACCGCGCGCAAGGTGAGGCGGCTGTATCAGGAAAAAGTCCTGGCCGGATTCGCCGGCGGCACCGCCGACGCCTTCACCCTGTTCGAGCGCTTCGAGGCCAAGCTCGACAAGCACTCGGGGCATCTGCTCAGGAGCGCGGTCGAACTCGCCAAGGACTGGCGCACCGACCGCATGCTGCGGCGGCTCGAAGCCATGCTGGTGGTGGCCGACCGCGAGCACTCGCTCATCATCACCGGCAATGGCGACGTGCTGGAACCCGAACTCGGCATCGCCGCCATCGGCTCCGGCGGCGCGTTTGCCCAGTCCGCCGCCCGCGCGCTGCAGGAAAACACCGACCTGTCCCCGCTTGAAATCGTCAAAAAGAGCCTCACCATTGCGGGGGACATCTGCATTTATTCGAACCAGAATCACGTGATCGAGGTTTTAGGGGATAGGAGTCAGGACTCAGGGGCCGGGGAATGAGCGGCCCGTGGCCGCGCCACTCGAATATCCGCGAAGCGACCACCTCTAGCCCCTCATTCCTATTTCCTCGCCCCTAGAAATGACCCCCAAAGAAATCGTCCACGAACTCGACAAGCACATCGTCGGCCAGGCCGCCGCCAAGCGCGCGGTGGCGGTCGCCCTGCGCAACCGCTGGCGGCGCCAGCAGGTGAGCGAGCCCCTGCGCCAGGAAATCACGCCGAAAAACATCCTGATGATCGGCCCGACCGGCGTCGGCAAGACCGAAATCGCGCGGCGCCTGGCGCGGCTCGCCAATGCACCCTTCATCAAGATCGAAGCAACCAAGTTCACCGAGGTCGGCTACGTCGGGCGCGACGTCGACACCATCATCCGCGACCTGATGGAAACCGCGGTCAAGCAGATGCGCGAACAGGCCACCTCCAAGGTGCGGTTCCGCGCCGAGGAAGCCGCCGAGGAGCGCATCCTCGACGCGCTGCTGCCGCCGCCGCGCAGCGCCGGCTTTGCCGAGCCCGAACCGCAGCGCGAGGAAGGGGCGGCGCGCCAGCGCTTCAGGAAAATGCTGCGCGAAGGCGCACTGGACGACAAGGAGATCGAGATCGAGGTCGCGGCGGTCAGCCCCAGCATGGAAATCTTCACCCCGCCGGGGATGGAGGACCTGTCGCAGCAGTTGCAGGGCATGTTCGCCAACCTCGGGCAAAGCCGCCGGCAGACGCGCAAGCTGAAGGTGCGCGAGGCCATGAAACTGTTGACTGAGGAAGAGGCCGGCCGCCTGATCAACGACGAGGACACCAAGCTGCAGGCGCTCGAAGCCGTGGAGCAAAACGGCATCGTGTTCCTCGACGAGATCGACAAGATCGCCACCCGCAGCGACGCCCACGGCAGCGACGTGTCGCGCCAGGGCGTGCAGCGCGACCTGTTGCCGCTGATCGAGGGCACCACCGTCTCGACCAAGTACGGCATGGTGAAAACCGATCACATCCTGTTCATTGCCAGCGGCGCGTTCCATCTGTCCAAGCCGTCCGACCTCATCCCCGAGTTGCAGGGGCGGCTGCCCATCCGCGTCGAGCTGCAGGCGCTCTCGGTGGAAGACTTCGAGCGCATCCTGACCGCAACCGATGCCTGCCTGACGCGGCAGTACGAAGCCCTGCTGGCAACCGAAGGCGTCACGCTCCAATTCACCGACGACGGCATCCGCCGCATCGCCGAGATTGCCTTCGAGGTCAACGAGCGCACCGAAAACATCGGCGCGCGCCGCCTCCACACGGTGATGGAAAAGCTGCTGGAGGATATTTCCTTCGACGCCGGCGGCGTCACCGGCGAACACGTGATCGATGCCGACGTGGTTACCTCGCGCCTGGCCGCACTCGCCGCTAGTGAAGACCTCGCGCGCTATGTCTTGTAGCGCGCCATTTAATCCAGCGCGCTACGTCCTGTAATCCTTTTTCGACACCCTGAACCCTAACGTATGAAACCCGAAATCACCCAGCCCATCGAGGCACGCGGCAAATTCCTCAGCACCGTCCTGTTCGGCAGCCGCTGGCTGCAGGTGCCCCTGTATCTCGGCCTGATCGCCGCGCAGGTGGTCTATGTCTTTCACTTCATGATCGAGCTCCAGCACCTCGTCGTCGGCACCTTCACCCTCACCGAAGAGGCCATCATGCTCATCGTGCTGGGCCTGATCGACGTCGTGATGATTTCCAACCTGCTCATCATGGTCATCGTCGGCGGCTATGAAACCTTCGTCTCGCGCTTGAACCTCGAAGGCCACCCCGACGAACCAGAGTGGCTGTCGCACGTCAACGCCAACGTGCTGAAGGTGAAACTTGCCACCGCCATCATCGGCATCTCGTCGATCCACCTGTTGAAGACCTTCATCAACGCCCCCAACCTGACCGACAAGGTGCTGCTGTGGCAGACCGTCATCCACATGACCTTTGTCGTCTCGGCCATCTCGATTGCCTACATCGACAGGCTGATGCCGCATCCGGCGAGGCATTGATTGAAGGGCTGCGGGAGGCCCTTAGACAAACGCGGTGCGAACGGAACCGATCGCAGCCGCCACATCTTGCAATGCGCTAATACCGCCATCGACATTACTTATTGGCTGGCCACCCCCCGCAGGCGGAAAATCACGCGATAAATTTTCACGGAGACAGACCATGGCCACCCGCGACACCCTCACCCCCAAAGAAGCCCAATGCAGCGGCGGCGCCGATTACGCCGCACTGGCGCTGGAAGCCCTGCAGGAACCCGCCGACGCGGCCTACGCCAAGGAACTGATGGACCGCGTGGCGGGCGACTGCCAGTTCACCAAGGATCTGGCGGCCTGCGCCATCGTCTACCAGGCGCTGGGCGAGCAAAGCCGCGCCGAGGAGCTGCTGCAAACCGCGGAAGACTACTGCATGTCGGGCGAGGAGCAGGTCGCGCTGGCAGAGGCCAAGTTCAGGGTGCTGGGCGACAAGGCGGCGGCGGTGGGGGCGTATGAAAAGGCCTTGAAGGAAACCGGCAGCCTCGACGCGCTGATCGATCTGGCGAAGAACGTGATGCGCGTGATCGCCGACAACGCGTTTGCCAAAAAGGTGCTGGAAAAGGCCGAGGCGAAAATCTCGCGTGCGGTGGAATACAGCAAGCTGGCGGCCGCTGCGGCCGAGCATCTGCTCGACAAGGATTACGCCGCGGCGATTTTCAACAAGGCGGGGGAAAAGCTCTCCAGCGTGCCCGACCTGCTGGCGCTGGCGGGCGAGGTGACCAAGACGCTGGGCGATCCGCAAAAAGCAAAAGCGCTGTATCAACGCGCGCTCGAAGGCGCGACCGACTTCGCCGCTGCAAAAACATTGATCGAGTCAGCCAAGCAGACGGGTGATGCCGCCTTCATGCAAACCGCGCTGAAAAAAGCGGGCGACCTGGCAACCGCCACGGGCGAATACATCGAACTGGCCGAGGGGCTGGCAGGCGTGGGCGACAAGTCAGGCGCCACGGCGCTGCTGGACCGCGCCGAGGAAGCAGTGGCCGGACTGGACGAGATGTACAGGCTGGTGGCCGCGGTTGAAGCGCACTTGGCCGACGATACCGAGCGCCTGGCCCGGGTGAAGGTCAAGCTGGAGAAGCGCCAGGCCAACCACGTGCGCTATATGGAATTCCAGCAACTGGAAAAGGACGCCGTCAACGTCAAGCAATTCCTCGCGCTAGCCGAACGCGTGCGGCTGGAACTGGAAGACCCGTTCTATTCCGCCAAGCTGATCGAGGCCGCGGAGACCCTGCTCGACGGCACCGGCTACCAGTTCTCGCGCTACAAGCCGATTCTGCTGGCGGTGGACAAAAACCTGGACGACATCGACTGGCTCGGGCGCCTGCTCGATCGCGCGGCGGAAAACGCCACCGATTTCATCGCGTTCAAGGACCTGGTAGTCACCGCCGCGCACCTTCAGCACCGTGAACTCGGCGTGTCCAAGGCGCGCGCCTACCTCGCCATGCGCGAAGCGGCGCTGGCAGCGGACACCCATGCCACCGTGTACGACACCGCCAAACTCGCGGAAGCCAGCTTTGCCGCTACCCAGGATGCGGCCGAAGCCGGGCGCCTGCTGGAAGCGGCGCGTGCCCAGGCCAAGGATCACTTTGCGCTGACCCACATCGGCCGGCTTTACGCATCGATGGGCAACAGCGCCCGCGCGGATGAACTCTATGCCGCCGCTGCGGCCGCCTGCCCCAATGGCGACGCCTGCATCCAGTTCATCGACCGGCTGAAGGGCTTTGCCCTGCCCGCCGAGACGTTGAAGAAGTGGTATGCCGAGTGCGGCACGCACCTGAACTCGCCCGCTGACAGGCTGCGCTGGGCCGAAGGCATTGCCGATGCGCTGAACGACAAAACCTGGGCGACCGAAGTCTATGGCCAGCTCGCCGGGCAGTTCAGCGGCGCCGAGGCGGCGCGCTTCGAGCTCAGCCGCCGCTCGCGCGCCGACCTCAATTACTTTGGTGCGACCCGCCGCCACTAACCAGCGACTTGCCGCATTAGCGGCTTAGTCGATTGGCTATGCCGCGCTAAATACCTTGCGTAATACCCCTAAAAACAGCCCGGTTGTACGGGCTGTTTTTATTTGTACACTTGAAATGAAGCCATTTTCTGGAGTACCCCATGGTCGACAATCTCTCCGCCCTCATCGACACGGTGCAGAAGAACTGCACCATCGCCGACGCCCGCCACGCGCGCGATATGACGATGTGCACCTTCCTGCTGGAAATGCGCGAGTACTACCGCTGGGAAATGGAGATCCCCTACGGCGCGCGCCTGCCCAAGGACGAACTCGGCGACTGGCTGAACGCGCGCGAGAGCCTGTGGGATACGGTCGAAGAAGAGGAATTCGCGCCGCTGCCGCTAAACGCAACCGGCATTGACCCGTTCGAGGCCGACGACATCAACCGTGCGCTGATTCCGCTGGGGCTGGTCTACAGCAGCGGGCTGGGGCATTTTCGCAAACCGCATTTCGTGCTGGCCGAGCTCAAGCGCGCCGAGGTGCGCGAAGGCGTTCAGGTGCTGGTGGCCGGCTGCGAATATGCGCGCGACCTGATCGCCCCGCCGGCGGCAATGCGCGACGGCGCCATCTTCCTGCGCATGGACGCGGTGCGCCGCCTGCTGTGGAACAAGTACGAGGAATGGCAGTGGAAGGAAAAGAACACCGCGCTGGGACGCGCGTTTGCCCACTACGGCTTCGAGCGGGACATCGAACGCGGCCTCGACCGCATGGCGGAAGCCGAAAGCGAGGCGATGATCCTGCACGAGATCGGCGAGGCGCGCGCCGAATCACTGCTGGGCGAGGCGTGGAACGCGATGCTCGGCCAGCTCACCTCGAGGCACGCCGAACTGCTGGTGCGCGCGGTGCGCGACCATCTGGCCGACTGCCTGGTGACGCTGCCTACGCTGCTCGAACGCGAAGCGATTGGCTCGCTGCATTTTTATCTGGCCAATCTGTCCGGCCTGCGGCGCGCGCTGTTCCCGGCGCTGCCGCAGGCGTACGAAGCCTGGCTCGGCAGCCGCGATACCGCCCGACTCGCCGACATCGTGTCCAGGGCCGAGGCGCACTGGCTGGATGCGGCGCGGCAACTGACCGCGACCTATCACCGCGATCCGGCACAGGGCGACGCACAGCTCAATGCGCTGGCAGGCGGCGATCTCGCGGGCCTCAAACTCTAGGCGAGAAAAACGGGCGTTGAACGCCCGTTTTTCTCTGCCGCCAACGGTGCTGCTTACGCCGGCACCGCCGCTTTCAGCTCCAACTGCGCGGCAATGTTGTCGAGCAGCTGCTGTTCCTGATACGGCTTGCCCAGGTACACGTTGACGCCAATTTCCAGTGCGTGGTTGCGGTGCTTGTCCGCCGTGCGCGAGGTGATCATGATGATCGGCACCGATTTCAGGCGCTCGTCGTTGCGCATCACGCGGGCCAGCTCGAAACCGTCCATGCGCGGCATCTCGACGTCGAGCAGCACCACGTCGGGGATCAGGTCGTGCATTCTTTCCAGCGCATCGACGCCGTCCTTCGCGCTATCCACGCGGAAACCTTCGCGCGTCAGCAGGCGCGTGGTGATCTTGCGAACGGTGAGCGAATCGTCCACTACCAGCACCAGCGGCGGCTGCAGGGCGGCGCTGACTTCGACCGCCTCGGCGGGCGCAGTGCGCTCCGTGCGCGGCAGGCTGGCCCAGCGCAGCGCCAGCGGCACCGGGTTGAGGATCAGGATCACGCGTCCGTCGCCGCGCACGGTGGCACCGGCGACGCCGGTGATCCGCGCCACCTGCGGGCCGATGTTCTTGACCACGATTTCGCGCGTGCCCTCGATCACGTCGACCAGCACGGCAGCCTGGCTGGAACCGCTGGCGAGCAGCACCACCGGGTTGTAACGCTGCACTTCGTGCACCGCTTCGGTGTCGCCCAGCAGATGCGGCAGATAGGAGAACGGGTAGCGCTCGCCGCGCCACGTCACTTCGCCCGCCGCCATCGCTTTTTCAAGTTCTTGCGGCTTGAGTTCCAGCACCTGCCGCACCAGCGGCGTCGGCAGGGCGTAATCGTGCTTGGCCGCCTGGAACATCACCGCCTGGGTCATCGCCAGCGTGAGCGGCAGATAGATATTGAAGCTGGTGCCGGCCCCGGGAGTGGAAGTGATATCGATGCGCCCGCCGAGGGCAGAGATCTCGCTCTTCACCACATCCATCCCCACCCCACGCCCCGCAACCTGGCTGACGGTTTCGGCAGTGGAGAAGCCGGCGGAAAAGATCATCTGCGCCAACAGGGATTCGGTCGGCTCGACGCCCGGCAAAAGCAGGCCGTTGGCTTCGGCTTTTTCGCGGATCCGTGC
>DATMWS010000138.1:0-15457 GCA_035562135.1 Thiobacillus sp.
CCGTGGGTCCACCTTGCCGACGTCGAGCGCGCCGCTGGTTTCCAGCGACACCGAATAACCGGCGTCGCACAGCGCGGTCAGCAGCGGCAGGCAGTTTTTTTGCGCCAGCGGCTCGCCGCCGGTGACGCACACGGTCGGCACGCCATAGTCCGCCACCCGCGCCAGCAACGACGTCAGGGTGACGGTTTCGCCGCCTTGAAAGCTGTAGGGCGTGTCACACCAGCGGCAACGCAGCGGGCAGCCTGACAGTCTGATGAACACGGTCGGCAAGCCGGCACGGCTGGTTTCGCCCTGCAGGGAAAGGAACACCTCCGTCAGGCGGAGTGTCATCGACTCGGACACAGCGCTTATTTGAGTGCGGACAGCCGACGGGCGGCAAGGGTGGCGGCATTGGTGCCGGGATGCTTGGCCACCAGGTCTTCGAGCGTCTTGCGTGCGCCGACGAGGTTATCCAGCGCAATCTGGTTGGCGGCGATATTGAGCAGCGCGTCGGGCACCTTGGGGCTGGCGGGATAGACGGCCACCAGCTTTTGCTGATGCGCCAGCGCGGACTTGTAATCCTTCAGGGCGTAATACGAATAGCCGATCCAGTACTGCGCGTTGGCGGCCAGCACGCTGTCGGGATAGGCCTTGAGAAAACCGTTGAACCCGGCAATGGCGCCGGCGTAATTGGCTTCGCGAAACTGGCTGAGTGCGGCTTCGTAGCTGCGCGATTCCACCAGCGGATCGGGCGGCGGCAGGCCTCCCGCCGCAGCCGGCGGGGTTGTGCCTGGCGCGGGCGCAGCCTGCGAAGCGGGCACAGCGGGCTGCGCCACCTCGGCCACCGGCGCGGGCTGGGCCGCCTTGGCGAGGTCCGCGATGCGCTGGTCGAGGTCGGCATACAAGTCGTTTTGCCGCTTGCCCAGGGTGTCCAGCTGATGCAGCTGGACTTCGGCCTGGCCGCGCATTCTGGCGACCTCGGCCTTGAGCATTTCAACTTCATTCAGCAGACCCAGCAGTTGCGGGTTTTGCTGAATCGCCCCCTCAAGCTTGACGAGGCGGGCATCAAGCGCACCCGCCAGCTGCTGCAACGCCTGCACCTGGCGGGCCAGCTCGTCTGTCGAAACCGCCCACGCGGGCTGGGCCAGCGCGAACGCGCAAGCGAAAATCAAACCATAACGTCGCATCATCAAGCTTTACTCGTCGGCATACACCACATCGGTGCGGCGGTTCTCGGCATAAGCCGCTTCGGTGTCGGCCTCGTTGCGCGGCTTTTCTTCGCCAAAGCTGACCGCTTCCATCTGCGCATCGTTCACCCCCAGCACCGCCAGCGCGCGGCGCACCGCTTCGGCACGCTTCTGACCCAGCGCCAGGTTGTATTCGCGGCTGCCGCGCTCGTCGGCATTGCCCTGCAGGATCACGCGCGCATCACGCTTCGCCAGCAGGTAGCCGGCATGCGCTTCGAGCATCGGGCGGTATTCGGCTTTCACCACGTAGCTGTCGAAATCGAAAAGGATGCTGCGGGAGGACAAAGGGCTGGCCGGATCCTTGCGCGGATCGCCGGTATATTTGCCGCCACCCTCCATCGCGCTGCCTGCCACGCCGGCGCCGCCCACCCCCGTGGTTTCAGCGCCGCCGGCCGGCCCAGCCGTGGCTGCCTTCGCGTCGGTTTTGCCGCCGGTGCGATCTTCAACCGTCGCTTTGGTGTCGGGGGTGGTACCGCACGCCGACAGGGTCAATGCTAGCAAAACGGGCCAAAATATCTTGTTCATCGGTCTCTCCTTTAGTGATGAATAACAACAAATGAATAACCAATAGCATGAGCAGTTCCGGATTGACGCACCAGGATTGCCGCCCAATCCCCACCTCAAAACAGGAACACCGTCTTAGGGACCCCAGGCCGGTTCGCGGGCGTCCACACCGGATTCCGACAGGCGCGTGCGAGTTTTGCCATCCAGGCTCACCGTGCCGAGAATGCCGCGCCCGCCCTGCACGGTGGCATACAGCACCGCCTGGCCATTCGGCGCGAAGCTGGGCGATTCGTCGCGTGCGGTATCGGTCAGCACGCGGGTCTGGCCCGAGGCCAGTTCGTGCAGCACCACCCTGAAACGGCCGTCTTCACGGCTGATATAGGTCAGATACCGGCCATCCCGGCTGATCGCCGGAGACACATTGTAGCTGCCGCTGAAGGTCACCCGTTTGGGCTCGCCGCCGCTGGCCGCCACCTGGTAAATCTGCGCGCTGCCGCCGCGATCCGAGGTGAAATAAAGGGTTTGCCCATCGGGCGAGAATACCGGCTCGGTATCGAGGTTGCCGCCCCGGGTCAGCCGGGTGAGTCCGCTGCCATCGGCGTTGATCAGATAAATCTGCGAGGCCTCGTCGCGCGTCAGCACCACCGCCAGACGCCGGCCATCGGGCGCCCAGGCAGGCGCCGAGTTGGATCCCTTGAATGCCGCGACTTTGTGGCGGCCGCCATCCTGCAGGGACTGCACATACACCACCGGTTTTTTGTCCTCGAACGACACATACACCAGGCGCGCGCCGTCGGGTGAGAACCGCGGCGAAATCACCGGCTCATTGGAGCGCACGACCGTGCGCGGGTTTTGCCCGTCGGCATCGGCCACCCGCAGTTCAAAACGCTTGCCCTGTTTCTGCACATAGGCAATGCGGCTGCTGAATGCGCCCGGGGAGCCGGTCAGCTTTTCGTACACGATGTCGGCAATCTGGTGTGCGGTGGCGCGCCACTGGCTGGGTGCAATGTTGTAGCTGAAGCCGGCAAGCTGCGTCTGTTTGATCACATCCAGCAGATAAAAACGGACTTCGAGGCGGCCGCCGGGCAGCGCGGCCACCTGGCCGATGACCAGGGCGTCCGCACCCTTGCCGCGCCAGATGCCGTAGTTGACCTGCGCGGGCGCGACCGGCTGCGGCGTGCCGCTGACGTCCACCCGCCTGAACTGACCGCTGCGCTCAAGGTCGTCTCCCGCGATCTCGGTCAGCGCCGGCACCGGCTGGCCCGGCACCGCCTGAAACGGCACCATCGCCACCGCAATCTTGTTGGCCGCCCCGCCGATCACCTGGATTTCCATCGCGGCGCGCGCGGAAAACGGCGCGCTCAGCAGGGCAAGGCATAACAGGGGGAAAAACAGAACAGCACGCAGCATGGAGTCGGGGATCTCGATCAAAAGTGCTTGATTGATGAGTGAGTTTAGCATGACCGGCGTGACAGGCTGGCTGCTGCGCCGCCAAAGCCCGCACCGGAATCACTCTTTGGGGCGATGAACGAAGGATAGTTCCGGGACGAATGCAGCGCGCGCGTCGCGGTCGCTCGGCAACGGCAGCGGGGACGACTTTTCGATGGCGCGCACCACCGCCTCGTCGTACGCCGCGTTGCCGCTCGACTGCGTCACCCGCACGCTCTGGACTTCGCCGGTGGGCAGCAACTTCACCAGGCAACGCACGACGGGATTGCCGGTCAGGTTGTCTGGCAGGCGGGTGTTGCCGCGCACCTTGGCGCTGATCAGGTCGCGGTGCTGCCCGACGACGCGCGCCACCTCGGCCTGTCGCTTGCCGGCCGCCGCCCGCGCCTCGGCCAGTTTGGCCTGCGCTTCAGCCAGTTTGGCTTGGCGTGCTTCGTTCGCCGCGGCCTCGTCCGCCACGCGCTGCATAAAATCCTCTTCCTCCATCTGACGCAGCAATTCGCGTTTTTTCTGTTCGGCCAGCTGCTTTTCATGTTCCTTCCTGGCGGCCTCGGCCCGGGCTTTCTCCTCGGCCACCTGCATGGCTTGCAGTTTATGCAGGCGTTCGGTCTCGGTCTTCCTTTTTTCCAGCGCAATGTCGGGCGCCCTGGGCGGCGGCGGCTCGTCCACCACCGGCTGCGGGGCAGGCGCGGCTTTGACCGGCTCGGGCGCTTTCACCGGTGCCGGTGGCAGCCTGGATCGCTTGACCGCGGCGGGTGGCGCCACCGGCGGCAGCGTTTCCCACAAGTCGACCATCACCGGCGCGGGATGCCGGGTCTGCCACGACACGCCAAACACCAGCAGCAGCACGAACAGAACATGCACTCCCAGCGCCAGCGCGCCAGCTGCGAGCCTGGGCGCGGGGCGGGAAATGAAAGGTGCGTCTGCCGGAAAGTTCATCCCAAGATCAAGGTGCTGGGCGGGCGAGCAGGCCGATGCGGGTGATCTGCGCCTGTTGCAGGAGCGTCATCGCGTTCATCACTTCTTCGTAGCGGACATTCTTGTCCGCCGCGATGACCACCGGCTGATCCGGCAAGGCGCGATGCAGCGCAGCGATTTCGTCCGCCAGTTCCGATTTCGCCACCGCCCGCTCAGCACCACCGGCCGCACGGTTGCGCAGCCGGTATTCGCCCGATTCCTTGATGACGATTTCAAGCGGCTGCGCCGGCGGCTGCGCCGTCTTGCCGACGCTCGGCAACTCGACCTGTCCGGGGTTGATGAAGGGCGCGGTCACCATGAAGATGACGAGCAGCACCAGCATCACGTCGATCATCGGCACGACGTTGATCTGGGCGATTTGCTTGCGGGCACGCGCCATGAATCAGACCGCCTTGGTTGTCTGTCGCTGCAGGATGTTGGAAAACTCCTCCATGAAGCTTTCCATGCGGTTGGCCAGGCGGTCGATGTCGTGGGTGTAGCGGTTGTAGCCGACCACCGCGGGGATGGCGGCGAACAGGCCCATGGCGGTGGCGATCAGCGCTTCGGCAATACCGGGCGCCACCTGCGCCAGCGTGGCCTGGGCCACCGTGGCCAAGCCCTGAAACGCCAGCATGATGCCCCACACCGTGCCGAACAGACCGACGTAGGGCGACACCGAACCGACGGTGGCGAGAAACGACAGGTGCGACTCCAGCCCGTCGAGTTCGCGCTGGTAGGTGGCGCGCATGGCGCGGCGGGTGCCGTCGATGATGACGTTGAGCGACAGCCCGGCCTGCTGGCGCAGCTTCATGTATTCGCGGAATCCCGCTTCGAAGATACGCTCCATTTCGCCCGCCTCCTCGCGCTCGGCGGCCACCCGCTGGTACATGGCGTTGATGTCGCCGCCGCCCCAGAATTCGCGTTCGAAGCGGTCGGTCACGCGCAAGGCGTGCTTCAGCGCAAACATCTTGATGAAGATGAACCACCACGACATCAGCGACGCCCCCAGCAGCAGCGTCATGACGAGCTGCACCGGCAGCGAGGCGTTGAGAATGAGATGGAGCAGCGAGAGGTCTTGGCTGATTTCGGGATTCACGTCGCGGGGGTCAGGGCTTGAAGAAGGGTCGCCGGTATTTTAACGGGTTTGAAACGCACCGCGTCGACGCAGGCCAGCGTGACCACGGCTTTTGCCAGACAGATGGAACCCCGCATGAGTTCCTGTTGCACGCTGAGGCTGGCACGACCGGCTTCGTGCAGGCTGACCGACACATCGAGTTGCTCGTTGAATCGCGCCGGCGACAGATAATCGATTTCAACCCGCCGCACCACGAACACCACCCCCACCTCGTCGCGTAGGACATCCTGCTCAAACCCGCACGCGCGCAGCCATTCCGAACGCGCGCGTTCCATGAACTTGAGGTAGTTGGCGTAATACACCACGCCGCCGGCATCGGTGTCTTCCCAGTACACGCGGACCGGCCAGTGAAACGACACCACTAGAACAGATCCGCGCCGGGTTCGCGGGAAGGGGCGACGAGGCCGAGGTGGCGATACGCCAGCGGCGTGGCGATGCGGCCGCGCGGGGTGCGCTGCAGGTAGCCCTGCTGGATGAGATAGGGTTCGAGCACGTCCTCGATGGTGTCGCGTTCCTCGCCGATGGCGGCGGCGAGGTTGTCCAGCCCGACCGGGCCGCCCATGAATTTTTCGATCACTGCCGACAGCAGCTTTCTGTCCATCACGTCGAGCCCGGCGCGGTCGACGTCGAGCATCACCAGCGCCGCATCGGACACTGTGCAGGTGGCCTGCCCGCCCGCTTTCACCTCGGCGTAATCGCGCACCCGCCGCAGCAGCCGATTGGCGATGCGCGGGGTGCCGCGCGAACGCCTGGCGATTTCCAGCGCGCCGGCTTCTTCCAGATTCATCTGCAGCAGGCCCGCCGAGCGATGCACGATGAAGCCCAGCTCTTCCGCCGAGTAAAACTCCAGCCGCGCGACGATGCCGAAACGGTCGCGCAGCGGGTTGGTGAGCATGCCGGCGCGCGTGGTCGCGCCCACCAGGGTGAACGGCGGCAGGTCGAGCTTGACCGAGCGCGCTGACGGGCCTTCGCCGATCATGATATCGATCTGGAAATCCTCCAGCGCGGGATACAGCACTTCCTCGACCACCGGACTCAGGCGGTGAATCTCGTCGATGAACAGCACATCGTTCGGCTCCAGATTGGTGAGCAGCGCCGCCAGGTCGCCCGCGCGTTCCAGCACCGGCCCCGAGGTCTGGCGCAGGTTGACGCCCATCTCGCGCGCGATGATGTGCGCCAGCGTGGTCTTGCCCAGCCCCGGCGGGCCGAACAGCAGCACGTGGTCGAGCGCCTCGCTGCGATTCCTGGCCGCCTGGATGAAGATTTCGAGCTGCTCGCGTGCCTTGACCTGGCCGACGTATTCCGCCAGCGTGCGCGGCCGCAGCGCGCGTTCGATCTGCTCCTCCTGCGGGCTGGAGGCGGCGGGGGCGATAAGGCGGTCGGTTTCGATCATGCGCGCATCTTACCCCTTGGACAGCAGCTTCAAGGCTTGCCGGATCGCATCGGACACCGGCAAGTCGGCGGGCAGTTTTTGCATCGCAGCCCCGGCTTCCTTATCGTTGTAACCCAGGGCGAGCAAGGCTTGGCGCACGTCGTCCGACACACTCGCCACGCCCGCCACAGCGGAAATCGCCCCGGCAAACACCGGCCTGCCCTTCAGTTCGAGCAGCAGGCGCTCGGCGGTTTTCTTGCCGATGCCGGGGACTTTGACGATGCGGCCGATTTCCTGCGCGGCAATCGCCGCCGACAGGTCGTCGACCGACAGGCCGGACAATACCGACAAGGCGGTCTTGGCGCCGATGCCGGAGACTTTCAGCAGCTCGCGAAACGCAGCGCGCTCGATCTCGCTGCCGAATCCGTAGAGTAGGTGCGCATCTTCGCGGATCGCCAGATGGGTGAGCAGGCTGATTTTTTCGCCGAGTGCGGGCAGGTTGTAGAAGGTGCTCATCGGCACGTCGATTTCGTAGCCGACGCCGTTCACGTCCACCAGCACCTGCGGCGGTTGTTTGGCGGCGAGGGTGCCGGTAATGCGACCGATCATGAGAACGCTCCAGACATGGGTAAAGTCGCTGTCAGCCACACGGGCAGCCTGACCAACGTTCGGGCTTTGGCCATCACACTCATACGAGCCGCCCGCCTTTCACGCGATAGCCTGCGGTGGAGTGTGCCCCGAGCCGGCTGCCATGCGCGTGGGCGATGGCACAGGCGAGCGCGTCGGCGGCATCCGCCTGAGGGGCAGTCGGCAGGCTCAGCAGGCGTTTGACCATTTCCTGCACCTGCTCCTTGGCGGCCTTGCCATGGCCGACCACGGCCTGTTTGATTTGCAGCGCCGTGTATTCCGCCACCATGAGATCGCGCGATACCGCCGCACAGATCACGGCCCCGCGCGCCTGCCCGAGCAGCAGCGTGGATTGCGGGTTGACGTTGACGAAGACGATTTCCACCGCGCAGGTATCGGGCTGATAGGTGCCGATTACTTCGTTCAATCCGGCAAACAGCACCCCCAGCCGCTGCGGCAAGCTGCCCTCCCCGCTTTTGATGACGCCGCTGGCGACATAGGCCAGCTTCTGGCCGGTCTGTTCGATCACGCCGAAGCCGGTGAGCCGCAGGCCGGGATCAATGCCGAGGATGCGCAAGAGCTTGCTTACTCCGGCAACACGGCGTTGGTGTAGACATCCTGCACGTCGTCGAGCGAATCGAGCGCGTCGAGAATCTTCTGCATCTTCACTGCGTCGTCGCCGGTGAGTTCCGTTTCGGCTTCCGGCCGCATGGTGATCTCGGCGACGGCCGGCTTGAACCCGGCTTTTTCCAGTGCATCCTTTACCGCCTCGAAAGCCCTGGGATCGGGCGAGGTCAGCACTTCGATCGAGCCATCCTCGTTGGGGATAATGTCTTCGGCGCCGGCATCGAGCGCAGCTTCCATCACCGCTTCCTCGCTGGCGCCCGGCTCCAGGATAATCTGCCCGCAGTGCTTGAACTGGAACGCCACGCAGCCGTCGGTGCCCATGTTGCCGCCGTGCTTGACGAAGGCGTGGCGCACGTCGGCGACGGTGCGTACCTTGTTGTCGGTCAGGCAATCGACCATCACCGCGACGCCGCCGATGCCGTAGCCTTCGTAGCGCACTTCCTCGTAGTTCACGCCTTCGAGCTGGCCGGTGCCGCGCTTGACCGCGTTTTCGATGTTGTCCTTCGGCATCGACTCGGCCTTGGCCTTGTCGATCGCCAGCCGCAGGCGCGGGTTCATGCCCGTGTCACCGCCGCCCATCTTGGCCGCCACGGTGATTTCCTTGATAAGCTTGGTGAAAATCTTGCCGCGCTTGGCATCCTGGCGCCCCTTGCGGTGCTGGATGTTGGCCCATTTGGAATGTCCTGCCATGTTTCTTCCAACGCAAAAATAATGTAATGCACGATTCTACCGCAGCCCCTTCCCTCCGCCTGGGCGTCGACCTCGGCGGCAGCAAAATCGAGCTGATTGCGCTCGACGACGCCGGCCGGGAAATCCTGCGGCGCCGCGTGCCAACCCCGCAAAACGATTACCTCGCCACCGTGGCCGCGGTCGCCGCGCTCATCCATCAGGCCGAGTTCGAACTGGGCCAAACCGGCAGCATCGGCATCGGCACCCCCGGCGCCCTCTCGCCCGCGACCGGCCTGATGAAAAACTGCAATTCGACCTGTCTCAACGGCCAGCCGCTGCAACAGGACCTCGAACGCGCGCTGAACCGCGAGGTGCGGCTCGCCAACGACGCCGACTGCTTTGCGCTGTCGGAAGCCACCGACGGCGCAGCCGCCGGGGCGGACA
This sequence comes from Thiobacillus sp., assembly GCA_035562135.1. Classification (GTDB taxonomy): domain Bacteria; phylum Pseudomonadota; class Gammaproteobacteria; order Burkholderiales; family Thiobacillaceae; genus Thiobacillus. Next base: position 9,008 of record DATMWS010000138.1, read on the forward strand.
CCGTATTCGGCGTGATTCTGGGAACCGGCGGCGGCGGCGGCGTGGTGGTGCGCGGCCAGGTGCTCAATGGCGCCAACGCGATTGCCGGCGAATGGGGCCATTCGCCGCTGCCCTATTTCCAGTTCGCCAACGCCCAGGCCGACCGTGCATCCACCGGCTTTCATCCCGCCACTGGCGAAGCCATCCTGCACCCCTGGCCGAGTCCGCGCGAACTCGATGCCGCGCCTGCCTGCTACTGTGGAAAAAGAGGCTGCATCGAAACCTGGCTCTCCGGCCCCGCACTGGCGGCCGACCACGTACGCTACGGCGGCGAGGAGTTGCCCGCGCACGAAATCGTGCAGCTGGCGAACGCCGGCTACGGCCCCTGCAGCGCGACGCTGGCGCGCTACGAGGAAAGGCTGGCGCGCGCGCTGGCCGGCGTCATCAACCTGATCGACCCCGATGTGATCGTGCTCGGCGGCGGTCTCTCCAACATCGCCCGGCTGTACGACACCGTGCCCAGGCTATGGCCGCGCTATGTGTTTTCCGACCGCGTCGACACCAAGCTGGTGCCGCCGCAATTCGGTGATTCCAGCGGCGTGCGCGGCGCGGCGTGGCTGTGGAACGAAGGAAACTAGCGGATAGCGTCGACCGGCTCAGCCAGCGCGCCGAAACTGCGCGCTGAGATTACAGATCATTTTTCAGCTATCCCTCACTCGCTATCTCGCGCTGAAGCTTTTCCAGTTCATCCAGTATCCGGATGAATTTCTCACCAAACGGCGTCACCGCATATTCAACGCGCGGCGGGACTTCATTGTGGGAAACGCGATCGATGATGCCGAATTCCATGTTCTTGCGCAGACACTCGTTGAGCACTTTCGTGGTCAAACCATCAACGCTCCGGACCATTTGACCAGGACGATTGATGCCGTTTGCGAGGAGCTTGTAAACGGTAAGCGACCATTTACAACCATAAATGGTCTCCACCATGCGCGCACTCCGTTCAGGAACGGATTTTCTGGAAAAAAATTCATCCTGGCTGCTCATCAATATGCACCAATAAGTAACTACCGTACCAATTTGTACCTGCTTCCAAACGGGGCTCAGGGTTCCATAAGCTGCCGCCTCCTGCAACTACTTTGGATGCAACCAATGGAAAACACAGATCAACCTTTAGCCCTGATAGTAGGCGGCTCCAGCGGAATGGGCCTGGCAACCGCAAAGCTTTTGCTGGAACGCGGCATTCACACTGCGATTGTAGGTAAGGCGCCGGAAAAGCTGGAGGCGGCGAAACGCGAACTTTCCGCATTCGGCCGTATCGAGACGCTACAGGCCAACTTGTACGATCCGAATGACGTGCAGCGCATCGTTTCTTTTGCCGAAGATCACAACCGCCACATCAAATATCTGGTGAACGCCGCGGGCTATTTCAAGCCCACGCCATTTCTTGAGCACACGCACAAGGACTACGACACCTATCTGGACTTGAACCGCGCCGCCTTTTTCATTTCACAGGCAGCGGCCAGGAACATGGCGGCGAACGGCGGCGGCTCAATCGTTCATATTGGATCGATGTGGGCCAAACAGGCGATCAAGGCAACCCCGTCTTCCGCATACTCGATGGCGAAAGCAGGCTTGCATGCACTCACGCAACACATGGCGATGGAACTGGCCGATCATAATATCCGGGTGAACGCGGTTTCGCCGGCCGTGGTTAAAACGCCTATATACGAGGCATTCATCGACCGCAGCAAAATCGACGAAACGCTCGCCTCATTTGACGGCTTTCATCCTATCGGCCGAATCGGCGCGCCGGAAGACGTCGCAAAAGTCATTCGCTTTCTGCTTGCCGATGATGCGGGTTGGGTGACGGGCGCAATTTGGGATGTCGATGGCGGGGTCATGGCGGGACGTAACTGAAGTGTGCCGATAACGATCTTCAACGTGCCGCCCGTCCAGGCAATGAAGTTTTTTGTGGACATGATTTGTCCCGCTGTCCAGCCCGGCGGCCCGGCACGATAGTCCGCAGACGCATCAGTGCAGCTTGATGCGCGCCCGCGTCGGCGTGCTGATGAAGTGGGCGTAGGTCGTGAGCGCGGTCTTGAACCAGCCGTGCAACGCAATCTGGTGCATCTTGTGCAGCAACCAGTAAACGAAGCCCGCAATCGCGCCTTCGATCATGATGCTGCCGCCGCTCAAGCCGCCCATCAGGTTGCCAACGGTGGAAAATCGGCCGAGTGCAACCAGCGAGCCGTAATCGCGATAGACATACTCGGGCAAGGGCTTGCCGCGAAAGCGGCGGCAGATCGACTTCGCCAGCATCGAGGCCTGCTGGTGCGCAGCCTGCGCGCGCGGCGGCACTAAGCCCTTGCCGTCCGGCAGCGCGCAGGCCGCGCAATCGCCGAAGGCGAAGATGTTGTCGTCGCGCGTGGTCTGCAGCGAGGGGCGCACCACCAGCTGATTGATGCGGTTGGTTTCCAGGCCGTCGATGTCCTTGAGGAAATCCGGCGCCTTGATGCCGGCCGACCACACCATCATGCTGGTGGGGACGAACTTGCCGTCGGCGGTCAGCATGCCGTCGGCGCGCACTTCGACGATGCGCTCGCCGGTGTGCATTTCCACCCCCAGTTCGGTCAGGCGTTCGGCGGCGGCAGCCGACAGGCGCGGCGGCAGCCCCGGCAGGATGCGGTCGGAGGCTTCGACGATGAGCAGCTTCAGGCTCTTGTCCGGGTCGATGTTATCCATGCCATAGGCCGACAACTCGCGCGTGGTGTCGTGCAATTCGGCGGCGAGTTCAATGCCGGTGGCGCCGGCGCCGACGATGCCAATGGTGAGCTGGCCGGGTGCAACGGTGGCAGTCTGGGTATTCGCGCGCAGGCAGGCGTTGATGTGGCGGCGATGGAATTCGCGTGCCTGCTCGGGGGTGTCGAGCATGATGCAGTGTTCCTTCACGCCCGGCACGTCGAAGTCGTTGCCGACCGAGCCGACGGCAATGATCAGCGTGTCGTAGCGAAAACTGCGGCGCGGAATGATCTCGACGCCGTCGTCGTCCAGCGTCGGCGCGACGCTGATTTCCTGGTGCGTGCGGTCGAGTCCGTCCATGCGGCCGAGGCGAAACGTGTAATGGTGCCAGTAGCCCTGTGCCAGGTATTCGAGCCGCTCGGCATAGGAATCGAGACTGCCCGCCGCGACTTCATACAGCAACGGTTTCCACAGGTGCGAGGGCGAGGCATCGATCAGCGTGATATTCGCGCGTTTCTTCTTGCCCAGCTTGTCGCCCAGCCGGGTCGCCAGTTCCAGTCCGCCCGCGCCGCCGCCCACAATGACGATTTCATGCATTCGCTGTTCCGTTGCCACGGTTTCCCCTGTTTTTGTCATGGCGCGATGATACCCGGAACATTAGCATCCCCTTCTATACATCGCTTGACACGCGACGCCGCTGAACTCGCTAGAATTCCTGCATCAATGAATCAGGAACCGCCATGACCGACCCCTTGCTCATCGCCAGGAACGCCAGCACCGATCTCCATCTGCTGCCGCAGATGGCCAACCGCCACGGCCTCATCACCGGCGCCACCGGCACCGGCAAGACCGTCACCCTGCAGACGCTGGCCGAGCATTTTTCCCGCATCGGCGTGCCGTGTTTCATGTCGGACGTGAAGGGCGATCTGTCGGGCGTATCGCAAGCCGGTGGCGGCAACGCCAAGGTGGCCGAGCGGGTCGAGGCGCTCAAGCTCGAAGGCTTTGCCTACCAGGGCTATCCGGTCACCTTGTGGGATCCGTTCGGTGTCAGCGGCCATCCGGTGCGCGCCACCATTTCCGACATGGGGCCGCTGCTGCTGGGCCGCATGCTGGATCTCAACGAAACCCAGAACGGGGTGCTGAATCTGGTGTTCAAGGTGGCAGACGACAACGGCCTGCTGCTGCTCGACCTGAAAGACCTGCGCACCATGCTGGCCTTCGTTGGGGAAAACGCCAGGCAGTTCACCACCGATTATGGCAACGTATCGCCCGCATCCATCGGCGCGATCCAGCGCGGCCTGCTGGCGCTGGAATCGCAGGGCGGCGAGCAGATTTTCGGTGAGCCGATGCTCAATATCGCCGACCTGATCCAGACCGACCGCGGGCGCGGCGTCATCAATATCCTGTCGGCCGACCGGCTGATGCAGTCGCCGAAGATGTACGCCACGTTGCTGCTATGGCTGCTGGCCGAACTGTTCGAGAACCTGCCCGAAGCCGGCGACCTCGACAAGCCGAAGCTGGTTTTCTTCTTCGACGAAGCCCACCTGCTGTTTACCGACGCGCCAGATGCGCTGGTGGAAAAAATCGAGCAGGTGGTGCGCCTGATCCGCTCCAAGGGCGTCGGCGTCTACTTCGTCACCCAGAACCCGGCCGATGTGCCGGACAAGATCCTGTCGCAGCTCGGCAACCGGGTGCAGCACGCGCTGCGCGCGTTCTCGGCACGCGACCAGAAAGCGGTCAGGGCCGCCGCCGAAACCATGCGCGACAACCCGAATCTGGACGAAGCCACGGTCATTACCGAACTCGGCGTGGGCGAGGCGCTGGTGTCCTGCCTCGACGAAAAAGGCCGCCCCGGCATGGTCGAGCGCGCCTTCATCGTGCCGCCGCAGGGGCAGATCGGCCCGATTACCGACGCCCAGCGCCAGCAGCTGATGCGGGCCTCGCTGGTGGCTGGCGCCTACGACAAGACCGTCGACCGCGAATCCGCCCACGAAATCCTCAAGGCGCGCGCCGAGCAGGCGGCGCAGGCAGCTGCCGCACAGGTGCAGGTGGAACAACAAGCCAAAACCGCAGCGCAGCCCGCAGCAAGCGGCGGCTTGGGTGGTGTATTGGGGGATATTCTGGGCGGACGCGGCGGCCGCCGCGAAGGTGCCGCCGAGGCACTGGCCAAATCGGCCGCGCGTGCCATTGGCAGTCAGGTCGGGCGGTCGATTATCCGGGGGGTGTTGGGGAGTTTGTTCGGCGGCAAGCGGTAATTGGGTGGACCTCCCCCTTTGGAAAAGGGGGAATGAGGGGGATTTGAGCTGAGGACGTTGCTTGGCTACGGTTCGTTGGCCGGGGGTAGCCCGGCGGCTAGTCACTTTCTTTGTCAATGCGACAAAGAAAGTAACCCAAGAAAACGCACCCCGACATCCCCGAATTCCCGAAAACCGAGCCCGCCGGGTGGGCGGCAAAGAACTCGCCCCGCTTTTGTAATGCTGATTAATTTTTGTGAGCGGGGCTCAAACACCTTTGCCGCTGATCCACCCGACAGGCTCGGTTTTCGGCGGGACTGAGAGGGGAGGCAGGTCAAAACCAGGGCGGTGGTAACGGAGCGTTGTGGTTACTATTTGGGCTTCACATACCCGGCGCAATGCGCTTCGCTTATTGACACCTACCCAGCACGCCTTACGCGCGTTGGCGCTTATTATGTGAACTTCAAGTTGATCGAAGAGACCGATGAGCGCACCAACTCAACCCAAAGAAACCCGCGTCGCAGTGCTTGTAGACTGCGACAACACTTCCCCTGATATTTTGGAATACGCCCTACGTGTAGTCGCGCAGTTCGGACGGGTAGTCTTGCGGCGTGGATATGGTAATCACAGTACCTTGGCAAACAAATGGCAGGAGGCACTAGTTCGATTAGCTTTCACGCCTTGCCTGCAATATCAGTACGCGTCAGGTAAAAATACAGCGGATATTGCGTTGGCATTGGATGCGATGGAGGCAATGTTTGACCATCGGGCTGACAGCTATTGCTTGGTGACCAGCGACTCGGACTTTGCATACTTGTGTCGCAAGCTCCGTGAACGCGGTGCGACCGTCTATATCGTGGGTGAAGCCAAAACCCCAGATGCATTGCGGAATGCCAGTGATCAGTTTTTTGAGTGGTTGCCTCCTGAAACTGCTTCAGTATCAGCAGATCTGTCTAGCACAAAGGTTGCGCCTGCCAAGACCGAACAAACAAAAGAAAATCATTCAAAACCTTTATTGAAACGGCGCCCAAAATTCATCATCGAAGCAGTGTCATTGCTGACTAGCGACACTCCGGAAGGCAGAGTTGGGCTTGGTCCACTAGGCCAATATCTCAAGCGTACCGACCCAGGGTTCTCCCCTACGGCTTATGGACACTCCGGATTACTTGATATGGTAAAAACTTACGACCTCTTGGCTCTCAAGAAGGAGGATGGAGGTCACTGGACAGTTGGCCTCCATACAAAAAATGAAATAGATGTTCCTAACAAAATTGGTTCAGCCGATAGTTGAAATATCATTGCTTTTGGGTCGCGTTGGGGACCGTGCGTGTAAGGCGCACAGGTAGGGAGTCAACAAACGAAGCGCATTGCGCCGGATGTGCGGCCCCTCACAAGCGTACAAACCGCCCAGTCACCATCGCCCTGGTTTTGACCTGCCTCCCCTCTCAGCCCCGCCGAAAATTGAGTCTGTCGGGTGGATCAGCGGCAAAGGTGT
>DATMWS010000139.1:0-7913 GCA_035562135.1 Thiobacillus sp.
AACGGCGACCGGGTGACCAGGGTGCATGACCTGCCCGACGATGTGACTGCGCTGAAGAAGATCCGTAGCGCCCACCACCCAGACCGCAACCATGGTGCCGATCTGGATATCTATCAGGCGGTAGTCGAGAAGCTGGACAGGATGCGCGCGGTGAGCCAGTGAGTTACACGTTCTTCCACCCGTCAAAGGAATCGACATGCAGACAGACCAAGTTCTACGCTACCTGAAAAAACATGGGCAGCTTCTCGACCTGGAGATCGCATCGGCAACCGGGATTGCTCTGGCCCAGGTACGCAAGTCGCTGGCCGATTTGACGTCACGCGGAGAAATATCCCAGTGCAGCGTCACCCACTTCAAGGGCGACAAGCGTGTTGAGGGTATTCAGTGCAGGATTTCGGGCTATGTGCCGCCCGTCGCGCCTGGTCGAAAGGCTGGGCCAACCAAAAGCGTCTCACCGGACTAGAAACGGGGCCCTCTTCGCTTTCATCGGGCAGGCCAAACCATGCAAGAGATCCAGCCCAACAACCCACTCCACGGCGTCACGCTTGAACAGTTATTGAACGAACTGGTTTCGTTCTATGGCTGGGATGCGTTGGGGCGAAAAATTGAGATCCGCTGCTTCACCCATGACCCTAGTATTAAGTCGAGCCTCAAGTTTCTTCGTCGTACCCCGTGGGCACGGGAGCGTGTGGAATCGCTGTATATCGAAATGGCACAAGGCATTGGTGCCAGGCAGCTGAAACCGTGAAGAAGGTTAAACGTTCGGGGTTACAGCGTTGATGGCCTGCGGTGCCGTCTAACGGGCTGGCCAGCAGGTTCTAATCTCTGAAGCGTCTTGCTGTCACGTTTCCGGTTCGGTGGGATCACGCACAAAAAACCCGGCTTCGTGCCGGGTCAGTGGGAGTTCAGGCTGAATCAGTCAGCGATTCAGCGGGCGGCTTTCAAGCGCGCCCGCTCTTCCTTCAAGCGCGCCTGCGCTTCTGAGTTGGCTTTACTGAATTCCATAGTCAATACCTTGCTTTCTGTCACGCTGATCTCATTATTGCGGCCAGCAATGATGGTGTTCACCATAACTTTGCGCTGTGCTTCGGGGGTTGAAGCCTCACGCAGCTGATGGCGCAGATCGGTCATTTTGGGACTTTCAGGAGCAAGGGTAGAATTTTCGGTAGCCATGATCGTGTTCTCCTGTAACTCGATTGCGGCCGGTGTTGATGCACTTGCCGTCCCGCTTCATCCAACAAGGTTGGACGTTTCCATCCTACGCCCAGCCATACGAAAAGCAAAACAGCCCCGCCAGAATCGACCAAGACGCGATTAAATCAGCGGATTCCCTGCCCCCGCCCTGGGCGTAGCGCGCCCGGGCGGGTCCCTCGTGGTCGAGTCCAGGAAAGTCGCCGGCTTCGTGATGCTCCATCATAAATATCACGAGGCCCGCCGCAGGTTTGGACCTGGAGGCCTGTGCAGTCTCAATACCGGCGCCGATTACATTGGCGGATAATGCCTGGCTTCGCCCACTCAACAGAAGCAAACGTCGAATGCAAAAAGAAGTCAAAGAAAAGCCCCAGTACGCCGTCGTGGCGTCGGTACAGCTGCCGGGCGTGAGCGACGTTGAGTTCGAGGCGTCGCTGACCGAGCTGCGCGAGCTGGCCAAAACACTGGGGTTCACGGTTACCCGCACGTTTACGCAAAAACGGTCCGGCTTCGACTCGACGGCGTATCTGGGCGTGGGCAAGCGGCAGGAGATCCGCCATTTTGTTAAGGGCGAATCGGGCGACGAAACCGAGCCCGACCACGAGCCGATGAACCCCTTATATCGCCTCTCCACGATCGTTGAGGGGATGGGTGATGAGGCAGCCCTGGTTTCGCCCGACCCGATTGACGTCGTCTTCGTCGACCACGAGATATCGCCGTCGCAGGCGCGCCACCTCGAAAACGAGGTCGGCTGCCAGGTGATGGATCGCACCATGGTCATTCTCGAGATATTCCACCGCAACGCGCGCTCTCCCGCTGCGCGCGCGCAGGTGGAGATCGCGCGCCTGGGCTACATGGCGCCGCGCCTGCGCGAGGCGGCAAAGCTGGCGGGGCCGCAAGGGCGGCAACGCAGCGGCGTCGGCGGGCGCGGCGCCGGCGAGTCGCACACCGAACTGGACAAGCGCAAAATCCGCGACCGCATCGCCGAACTGCAGAAGGAGATCGCTGCGATGGACGTCGAGCGCAAAACGCAGCGTGCACGGCGGCAAGCGCACCAGGGGCTCGCCAGCGTGGCGCTCGTGGGCTACACCAATGCGGGCAAGTCCACCCTGATGCGCGCACTCACGGGAAGCGAGGTGCTGGTCGCCAACAAACTCTTCGCGACGCTCGACACCACCGTGCGCACCCTTCAACCCGAGAGCATCCCACGCATCCTGGTCAGCGACACGGTCGGCTTCATCAAGAACCTGCCGCACGGGCTGGTCGCCTCGTTCAAGTCGACGCTCGAAGAGGCGCTTGATGCGTCGCTGCTGCTCCATGTCATCGATGCAAGCGATCCCGGCTTTGAACGGCAGATCGAAACCACCGACGAAGTCCTGAAGGAAATTGATGCGCAGGACGTGCCGCGCTTCCGCATCTTCAACAAGATCGACCACGTCGGCGACGCAGCGGCGCAGGCTGAGCGCGAAGCTGCGCTACGCGCCACCTACCCCGATTGCATCGTGATGAGCGCGCGCCGCCCCGACGACATCGCGAAACTGCACCAGGCGATCGTTGCGTTTTTCCAGCGGGATCTCGTCGAGGCCGAGCTTTTTCTGCCCTGGTCGGCACAGCAACTGCGCGGGGAAATATTCGCGCGCTGTGAGGTGCTGGAGGAGCGCGCCGACGATGAGGGTGCGTTTTTCCGCGTCCGCGGCGAGCAGGAGACCTTGAATAGCCTGCGGGAGCAGCTCGGCCAGGCGCGATGAGCAGATCACTTGCCGCACCCAGTCGCCCCCTGGGAAGGACGCCAGGTCAGTTCGTTTCTCAGGCCCACGCGCTCCACCCCAATCGTCCGATCACCGCGGCGAAATCTTCGGCCAACCCGGCCTGCAAGCGCAAAGCCTGCCCGCTGAGCGGATGCGCAAGCCGCATCTCGGTTGCCGCCAGCAACAAACGCGGGTAGCCGAACAGTTCCTGAAACAAGCGGTTATGCCGCCCCTTGCCGTGCGTTGCGTCACCAATGATGGGGTGCGCGATGTGCTTCATATGGCGGCGCAACTGGTGCCAGCGACCGGTAAGCGGTTCCAGTTCGACCAGGGCATAACGGCTGCTGGGGTAGCGATCCACCCGATACGGCAATTCCACCGTCGCCAACCGACGGTAGCGGGTTTGCGCGGATTGTGCGGCGGCACGGGCGGCGATCCCGGCTTGTTCGTCCGCCATGCGCTGCAGCGGATGATCAATCTCGCCAGACTCCGGCGGATACCCGCGCACCACGGCAACATAGCGCTTGCTCACTTCACCGCGTTCGAACTGGCGATTCACCAAACGTCCGACCTCGCGATCCAATGCAAACAACAGCACGCCGGAAGTCCCCTTGTCGAGACGATGCACCGGATAAACCGGCTGGCCGATCTGGTCGCGCAGCATCTGCAACGCGAAACGGGTTTCGTGGCGATCCAGCACGCTGCGATGCACGAGCAGCCCCGCCGGCTTGTGAATGGCAATCAGGCTGTCATCGCGGTAAATAATCGGCAGCGATTCGGACGCACCCTCGCGCACGCTATTTCCTTCCCTTGCACGGAAAATGTTCCGTCAGCGCCTTCTGCATCACCTCGCCGGCCGGCTGGGTCAAGGATTCCGGATGCGCACCGATCCACGCCACCAACGCCTTCGGTGCCTTTTGCCTGTCGGCGTCATCAAGGCAAAATGCCGCCTTGCCCTTGCCGTAGTGATGCGCCGCGTCGATATAACCGTCAAGATAACTGTGGCACATCACGAAAAGCGTCTTCACCCTGTCCGCGCTTTTGCACATGCTCAGGATCACGCTGCCGTTTTTGCCCTGAAAATCGCTGGCCTGAGCCTCCACGAAAAAGAACAGGCCGACCCACACAGACAGGATGGCTGACAGGAAACGGGGTTTGACTACGGTTGAACGCATAAAGAATAGGAAATTCAATGGCACTTCAGGAAGTGTCGCGGGCCTGACAGGCCCAGTCAATCCGGAATTTCGGCCGAAGGAGCTCGGAAAACCGGTTGTTTCACGGACGCACCCGGCGCCGCGATTACGTGCCGTATACAATCTGGCCATAGCGTAAAAATTGAATTATCCCCATGACCTCACCATTCATGTTCGATCACGAGGACCGGCTCGGCTCGATCGACCGCAGCATCAGCCTCGTGGACAAAGTGCGAACGATCCACGCCGCGATTTGCGAGCACTTTCCATTCATTCAGCGCATTGCGGCGGCGGTCTTTGACCCGGCGACGGACACGCTCAAGACTTTCCTCTTTACCGGCGAGGAAGACAGTCCGCTCACGCATTACTCGACACAGCTGGCCGATGCGTCGTCACTGCGTGAAATCATCGAGAAGGGACGGCCGCGCGTCGTGAACGACCTGGCCATTTTTTCCGAGGGGCAGCACGAACATACCCAGCGCGTCGCCGCAAAGGGTTACCGTGCCAGCTATACCATGCCGATGTATCACCAGGGTCGGCTGTTCGGCTTCCTCTTCTTCAACTCCTACGATGCGGATTGTTTCAGCGAGGAAACACTGCGTCAGATCGACCCATTCGGGCATCTCATCGCGCTCACCATCATCAACGACCTCACCACCCTGCATACCCTGCTTGCCTCGGTGAAGACGGCACGGGACATGGCTCACGCCCGCGATGGCGAGACTGGTTCCCACCTCGACCGCATGTCGCGCTTCGCGCGCGTCATCGCACAAGCCGTTGCGGACCGATACGAGCTGACCGACGAGATCATCGAGAAGATTTTCATTTTTTCCCCGCTGCACGACATCGGCAAAATCGCCATACCCGATCGCGTGCTGTTGAAGCCAGGCAAGCTCGATCCTGACGAACAGGCACTGATGCGAACCCACCCGATCCGCGGGCGTGAAATGATCGACCAGATGCTCGCGCACTTCCAGGTGGGCCAAATGCAAGGCAGCGACATCCTGCGCAACATCGCCCTGTTTCACCATGAGACCCTTGATGGGACGGGTTATCCAGACGGGCGCGCAGGCATGGACATCCCGATTGAGGCACGCATCGTCGCCGTCGCCGACATCTTCGACGCGCTCACCAGCCGACGGCCCTACAAGCCGGCATGGAGCAATGACGACGCCTTTTCCCTGCTGCGCCAGCTCGCGGGCAAGAAGCTGGATGAGCACTGCGTGAACGCGCTGATCGACAACCGCGAAAGCATCGAGGCCATCCAGCAGCAGTTCCAGGAAAACATCATCGGCTAAACGCGGCGTCCCGGACGAATCGTCATAGCCGGGTAGCCTTTACTGAATCCCGGACCCCACCCAGTCTCCAATACGGTGGATGCTGCCCGGGGGATACGGCAGGCATGGCCCCTCAACTTTGCTATGTTTAATTAAAGGGGGGTTCATGATGTTTCACAACCGTAACGAAGCCGCCGACAAGCTGGCTGTCGCGCTGGATGCCTACAAGGGGCGGAATCCGCTGATTCTTGCGATTCCGCGGGGCGCGGTGCCGATGGGGCAGCGGCTGGCCAAAGCGCTGGATGGCGAGTTGGACGTGGTGCTGGTGCGCAAACTGCGCGCGCCGTTCAATCCGGAGTTCGCCCTCGGCTCGATCGACGAATCGGGCTGGACCTATATCGCGGACTACGCGGAATCGGCCGGCGGCACGTCCGCCTACCTGGAGCAGGAGAAGCAGGCCCAGCTGGCAACGATCCGCAAGCGCCGCGCGCAGTACACGCCGCTGCGCCCGCCGATCGATCCGGCGGGACGCATCGTGATCGTGGTGGACGACGGGCTGGCCACGGGGGCAACCATGATTTCCGCGCTGCATGCGCTGCGCGACAAAAAGCCGGCGCGCCTGATCTGCGCGGTGCCGGTGGCGCCGCCGGACACGCTGGAAAAAATCCAGGGGTATGCCGACGAGGTGGTATGCCTGCAGGCCCCCGCATTCTTTCAGGCGGTCGGGCAGTTCTATGCCGACTTTCCGCAGGTCGACGACAGCGAAGTCGAGGCCATTCTTAAGCAGACTGTCTGATTATTCCCACCGGGAGCACCCGCTGTAGGAGGGGCGCCCTCGCCCTGATATTCGCACCGCGGCATCCTCCACGGCTTCGGCCCGGGGGCGGGCGAGCGTGGTTGTTACCGCTTTAGCGGTTTTACAACCATGGCCTACCCCTTGCGGGTGCTCCTACAAGAGGTGTTTTGTGTTCAGCGTGGCTTCACCCGCGCGCCGTCGCTGAGCGTGTCGTCCGGATGGCTGATCACGCGGGCGCCGGCAGCGAGTCCGGACAGCACCTGCGTCGCCAGCCCTGCGCGCTGCCCCGTCTCGACCGGCGTCAGGCGCGCGCGATGGCCATCCAGCGCGAACACCGCCCACCCTTCGCCGTGACGGAACAGCGCACTGGTCGGCAGTTGCAGCACGTCCTTCCCTTCCCACAGCACGAAGCGGGCTTCCACCCGGTAGCCGTCGCCGAGGCGCTGCCATGCCTCGCGCGGCGAAGTGAAATCGACGATCACGCGCACCCGCTGTTCCTCGACGCCGAGCGCGGAAATCTTGGTGAAGCCGCTCGGTTCCACCACGCGCACCCTGCCCTCCACGGCCTGCTCGCCGCCCCAGCGGTCGAGGATGACTCTGGAGCCGGGCGCGATCTTCACCGCGTGGGTGGACAACACCTCGACCTCGACTTCCAGGGTGTCGGGATTGCCGATCTCGAGCAGCGGCTGGCCGCTCGCCACCGCGCCCTCGCTTTCGTGCAGCAGCCTGAGCACGCGCGCGGCCACCGGTGCGCGCACCGGCATCTGCTCGTCTGCTCCGCCGGCCTGCAGGCGGGCGGTGCTGGCGACGGCGGCACGCGCCATCTCCAGCTCGAAACGCGCCACCTTGACCGAGTGCGCTGAAGCCTGCTGCGTGGCACGGGCACGGGTTTCCGCCGTGCGGCTCGCATCGAGCGCCTGCGCGGACAGGAAATTGGACTGCTGCAGGGTTTCGGCACGGGCGCGTTCCTGCTGCGCCAGCTGCGCGGCGGCGCTGGCGGCGCGGGCGTTTTCCTGGGCAACGGCCAGCGCGGCCTGGGTGGCGTTCACCTGCGCCTGTGCCTGCACGCGGGTGCGCGGGTCGAGTGCCACCGAACGCGCGGGCTCGATCACCGCGAGCACCTGCCCGACCGTAACGGCATCGCCCGCCTTGAGGTCGATACGGCGCACGTAGCCGGCCACCGGTGCCGACACCTGGTAACGCTCGGTGACGCGGGTCTTGCCCTCCTCTTCCACCGTCACCGCGAGCGGCGCGCGTTTCACTTCGGCCAGATCGACCGGCACGGCGCGCGGCATGAAGCCGTAAACGAGGCCCGCCGCCACCAGCACCCCGATCGCCAGCATTCCGATTTTTGCGCGTAACTGCATGTCTTGTTGTCAGCCCTTATTCGCGAGTTTTCAGTACCGCTACCAGATCCAGTCGCCCCAGACGCCGCCACAACAGCAGGCCGGAGAGCAGCGCGGAGACGATGACGACACTCGCCCCCATGGCGTAGTTTTCCGGTGTCAGGATCAGCGGCAGCCGGTAGAGTTCGCTTTCGAACGCCAGCACCAGGATGCCGACCAGCCCGACGCCGACCAGGAAGCCGACCGTAATCGCGGCCAGCGTCAGCAGCGCCAGCTCTCCCAGCAGGATATAGGCGATCTCGCCGCGGGTGAAGCCCAGCACGCGCAGGCTGGCGAGCTCGCGGCCACGCTCCGAGAGGGCG
>DATMWS010000140.1:0-25279 GCA_035562135.1 Thiobacillus sp.
CGCAGGCAGGTACTATTACGCCTCTGCCTTGCAGCGAGCCCGCGCACCCGCCCCAGTGCCGATGAACCGACCGCACATTGAAAGCCGCCCCCGCTTTCCGAAGACCCCGGACGCTCACTCCTTGCCCGCACCCGCCACCCCGGCCCTGCAGGATTGCCTCGCGCGCTACGCATCCGTCGTTCCCGGCCTGGCCGATCTGGGCGCGCCTCTGCAACGCCTTTCCTCATCGCCTGACGCGAACGCGCTCGACGCGCTGATCGACCTCTACGAGCAGTGCACCCCCCTGCTGGAAAAAGCCATGTGGTCCGGCGAGGCCGATTTCCACCCGCTGCTGGCGACTTACCAGGCGCTGTTCCGCGAGCGGGAAGCGCTGATTGCCCAACGCGGCAACGATGACCGCCACCACTTCATCCTCAGCATCCCCATCGCGGATCGCCCGCCGCACCTGCGCGCCTGCCTGGAAAGCATCTACCAGGTCTGCACACTGTACGACTACGGCGGCCACGCGTCTGGCGTGTGGGACAAGATCCAGGTCGTCGTCAGCGAGGACAGCCGCGACGAAGCCAACGTCCGCCGGCATATCGAGCTGATCGAGGAATACCGGCAAAAAGGCCTGCAGGTCATCCACTTCGGGCTGGCCGAGCAGTACGACCTGCTGCACGCGCTGCCGCCGCACACGCGCGAACGGCTGGGCACGCTGCTCACCACCCAGCCTCGCGACCGGTTCACCCTCAAAGGCCAGGCCGCCAACCGCAACCTCAGCTACCTGAAGTGCCTGCAGCTGACCGAAGACAAGCACAACACGCTGTATTACCTGATCGACAGCGACCAGTCCCTGTGCGTGAACCGGCAGACCGCGTCCGGCGAAGAGGTCGTCTACGCGCTGAACTACTTCCACGCCATCGACAAGATCTTCCGCACCACCGACACCCTCATGCTCACCGGCAAGATGGTCGGCGACCCGCCCGTGTCGCCATCGGTGATGGCGGCGAATTTTCTGGACGACGTCACCGCCTTCTTCGCCCGGCTCGCCACCCTGCCCGGCGAGCAGGCCTGCCAGTTTCACGACGCGGCACCGCAGGCGGGCGACGCCGCCTATCACGACATGGCGAAGCTGTTCGGATTTGAGAACCAGCCGGCGACCTTCCCCTACGCCTGCCGCCTCGCCGGCGCGCACGACCACCACGCGTGCCTCACGGATTTTGCCCAGCGGCTCAACGCCTTCTTCTTCGGCGAGCACCTCACGCGCAAGACCGGGTTCGCCTACGGCAGCGGCTTCACCGAGCTTGCTCCCGCGCGCACGGTGTATCCCGGCAACTACATCGTCAACTACGCCGGGCTGAAATACGTCATCCCCTTCGGCCACCTGCGCCTACGCATGTCCGGCCCCACCGCCGGGCGGCTGATCGCGGCCGAGATCAAGGAACGCTTCGCCTCCTTCAACATGCCCAACCTGCACCGCCGCACCACCGAGGCGGGCCCGGGCGACGACTTCCGCCCCGGCGTGGAGCTGGACGAGGCCAGCGTGGATGTATCCAACGAATTCGAGCGCCAGTTCTTCGGCGACCTGATGCTGTTTTCCACCGAAGCGCTGGTCAAACAGGCCGACGTGACCCAACCCTTCGCCCAGGACGTGATCGAAGCCGTCGTCGCGCAGAAAGAAGCCGAACTGCTCGCCCTGTACCAGCAGAAGCACGACGCCATCATCGAGCGCAACCGGCAGCTGAACGACCTCGTCTTCAACGCCGGCCATTGGTGGCTGCATGCCAGCGAACATGCGCCCGACCTTGCCCATGCGCTGCGGCAGGTGCGCGCCTTCATCGACAACATCGACCGCAATTTTGGCGAGCACGCGCTGGCCTGGCGCCAGATCCAGTCCGCCGAGCATCGCGCGCAACGCAAGCGGCAGATCGTCGAGGCCTTGATGAACTACCGGAACGAGCGGGATGCCTGGGACAGCCTGTTCTGACGGCGCCTTCGCGCCACATTGCGCAATATCGCGCAAATAACCTGTGGGAGCGGCGCCCTCGCCGCGATTTTCGCACCGTCGCCACGTCGCGAACGCCTGCGCTGCGTGACCGCCCGCAATCGGCCCGAGGGCGAGCGAGCGTGGCTGTTGCCGCATACGACTCCGCACGTGCTTCAGCGCGTAGCGGATCGGAGTCCTTTAGGGCTTCAGCGGCCTTACAGCCACGGCCTACCCCTTGCGGGTGCTCCTACAACCCTTACCTGTGGGTGCACCCGCAAGGAGTCAAGGTATTTGATTGGCTGGATTCCGGCCTTCGCCGGAATGACAAATGTGGACTTGTTAAGGGCTGTCTTAAAGAATGACCGAATCCATCGCCCCGGAAATCATCTGCTCGCGGCATTCCCGATACGCCGCCTGCGCGGCGCTGAGCGCCTCCTCCGGAATCGCGATGTGCGAGTAATCCACCCTGCTCCTATCGATGCGCCCGTGATGAATGCGCGCCGACGAATCCCCCCTGCCCGCCTTCCCCGTCTGGCTGAAGGTCTGGTACCGCTCGCTCAACGGCGAATCCAGTTCGAGCCAGTCCGTTAGCCTGGGCAGCAGCCGCTCCGGCGCGGCTTGCAGCAGCTCTGCATCGAAGTAGTAGTAGCCCCGATCGGCCGTGCGGCAAAAGTCAGCAAGCGCCTTCACCCGCGCGACATAGTAGTTCGCCGCCTCCACCGGCGAGGCATAAAGGTCAGGATCCGGCTTCTGCCGAAACAGATGCACGATGCTCCTGATCGTGCGCTCCGGCTCCGCCACGGAAACCAGGATCTTGAGTTCGGCCAGGCCCAGCCGCTCGGGCTTCAGCACATAGTCGTTGTGCAGCAGCTTATCGAAAAGATAGCGGCTGTTTGCCTTGAGCACATCGCCCTGCCGGAACACCTCCAGCTGCATGTCCAGCGCGGAGGCATCCTCATAGCTGATGTGCATTTCGTAGTAGCCATTGATCTGCGGGTGCGAGCCGAGAATATGCCCCGCCAGACTGGTGAACGCGCGCATGTGGCTCAGCAGGAAGATTCTGGCGTAGGGGTGAGGCGAGGCGTTCATTGTTTCAATTCGTTGTGGTCGTTCGTCAGTATTCTCATTTCAAGAATTGTGAATAGCCGAAACCTTCCGCTTTTTTGCTATTCGCGAATGGCGAATACAGCCCCCCCCGGATCAAGAAGCAGGCACACCCGGCAAAAACGACAAACCCGGCATCTAGCCGGGTTTGTCGTTGGGCGGAGAGCAGTCAAGCTGCTTTTCTGGCGGGTGCCGGTGTCGTATTCCGCTTACTTGCGTCGAGCACTTCAACGCCGGCCACTTTACCGTTCTCGTCAAAGTCCAGAATAATTCCAGGCTGCACTTCCTCAGACTCAATGATTTTCGCTTCGTTGAGCCGAATGTACAGTGCATCCACCTGGGGGTCGTAGTCGAATCTCATTGTTTGCCTCCTGCCGTTCGGTCGAAATAAACTGTCAACGATATGCGGCGGCTCTTTCGTCTGATTGTAAACCACCCTCAAAACACGATTGCCGAATTCCGGGATGCGGCGAAATGCATAGATTAGCGTCGGGTCGTCCGGATGCTGCTCTATGGTTTCCGGGGCATCCATCGTCGCGGCCAACCATGCGAAGTCGATTTCTCGTTCCCGCATGGCATGGTGTCCTCGGCGTGCTTGCTCAGCGTAAATTCCATCATCGGCAGTCTACCATCGGCATGAACCAGTCGCGACGGCCGGTTTGACCAGTTTGATCAGGCAAATACATGCAAACCCTGAGTTTGCGAAATCGACCAAACTTAAACCTCGTGCCTGGCATGCCTGCCTAAATCCGCGCCACTGCCTCCAGCATCGCCTTCTCCGGCCACAGGCATTTTCCGTAACCCGTCGCCGGCCGCTCGTTGGGCCGGCAGGAAGCCCTGGTGAATTCACTTTCGTCATCCTGGCGCTTGTCCCCGAAGGGCAAAAGCCGGAATCCCACAAGGGGACTCCGACTTTCTACGAGCTCAAGCCCGTGAAAGATCGTATGTCCAGTCAAATCAAGCATCTGGACCCCGGCGTCCGCCGGGGTGACGACTTGTTCAGGGGTTCCCATGCTGAACGGCTGACAATCTGTGTGGCCGACCGGCCACGCTGCCAGGTTCAGTGCAGGCAGCATTTCTTGAATTTTTTGCCGCTTACGCAGGGGCAAGGGTCGTTGCGTCCAACACTGGGCGCGGCACGGCGAACCGGCGCGGAAGAAGGCGCATCAGCCTCGCGGCGCGCCAGCCAGTAGGCATGGATCTCGCGCACATTGCGTGCAATTGCCTTGTGGAGGTTTTCGATTTCGACATCCGAAGACAGTTTGTGTGCCCGCCAGTCCGTCTCGCTCGTAAATGCACGCATGGGCATGAGCAAAATCTCCATCTCCAGACCCCCTGCTTCCCATAGGTCTGCCGTCAAGTTCACCCCCTGTACATAGCCCTCGCACCACTCATCGACAATGGTGTAAGTCTTGCCTTCCAGAACGCGCTCCAGAAACAGCGGCTCGAACTCTTCCGGCTGATCCATCAACGTGGCCGCGATGCCGTTCATATGCCGAATCAGCAACGCAAAAACAGCCTCAAATTCTTTTGCGCTCTTCCACTCGGGCTCGAAATCCCCCCACACCACGGGCAACCAGCGCGAGGGCGGGACCACCACCGGTCCGCTGACCAGAGCGGTCAGAAAACCATCCAGCTCCGAGACATTCAATACACCCTCGTTCTTGCCCTCCGTGTCGGTGTCGTCATCGATACGATCGAGCAGGAATTGGTCAAGCCATTCGAGTTCTTCGTCATTCAAAGGGGCCGATCCGAAATTCATCATGCGTCCAGCCAGTTCATCGTAAAGGGCGCGTAAAGGGGGTCAGATTCGCGTTATTTTCTGAAGTTGGACTGAAGCAGAGTCGTATGGACAATGAATACGAAGCTGACCCTTTAAGTTACTTGTAAACCAAGCGCAAGTTTAAGTTTCATCAATCATGCAAACTTTGCGTTAACAAATTAACAACAATTTAAACTGCCGGCGCAGCCACCTGGAAACCTTAGTGGCAGCATCGTTTTTATTCCCCGCCATTCTCCGCTGCAATCTTGCCTAAGAAAACAACCCGAAGCAGCCCCGTTTATTTTCGGTTGAGGCATTCAGAGCTTGTCCAAACCTGCCAGCGCACGTAATTTATTTTCAAGGTCGGGCAGACGCGCCTGGCTGGCGGCGTCTCCTGGCAAATGTCCCGGCAGGGCGTCGATAAAAGCCGGCGTAGCGAGCAAGCCGGCAACCCGACCGCCCAGATACGCACGCAGTTCAGCACGGCTCGCACGGCATTCGTCGATCAGGCTGTCTCGTCCATCGATCACGGCCAGAAAATCGCCCATCACCCGCGCCATAACTGCCTATACTCATTTTTTAAACTGGCAGTAAAAAACACAAGACCGATTGCCAACCCCCTTTCACCTTGGAGGAGAAACAACGTGATTGCTTTATCCATCAACGGCAAGAAGTTCCAGGTTGATGTCGCGCCCGATACGCCCATCCTGTGGGTACTGCGCGACCATCTCGGTTTCACCGGCACAAAATATGGCTGCGGCGTTGCGCAGTGCGGCGCTTGCACGGTGCATCTCAACGGCAATCCGATCCGCGCCTGCGTCACGCCGGTATCGGCCGTAGCCGGGCAAAAGATCACCACCATCGAAGGCCTCGGCTCCAAGGTCGGCCAGGCGGTGCAAACCGCCTGGGAAAAACTCGAAGTCGTTCAGTGCGGCTACTGCCAATCGGGCCAGATCATGTCTGCCGTCGCCCTGCTCAGCAACAACAAGAAACCCAGCGACGAAGACATCGACAATGCCATGGCGGGCAATCTGTGTCGCTGCGCCACCTATCAACGCATCCGCGCCGCGATTCACGAAGCGGCGAAGCATTTAAGCTAAGGGGAGCGAGCATGCGCGAAATCAAGATCGTCAATGAAAGCCGCCGCCGCTTTCTTCAGGCGGGTGCCGGGCTCACCCTGGCCGTTTATCTGCACAACAGCCATGCCGCGCCGGTCGCAGCCGCGCCAGTCAAAACCGGCTCCGCCACGCCCGCCGCAGCCATCGAATTCGAACCCAATGCCTTCGTGCGGATCGGTGAGGACAATACCGTCACGATCATCGCCAAGCATCTTGAGATGGGGCAAGGCACCTACACCGGACTGGCCACCCTCGTGGCTGAGGAACTCGATGCCGCCTGGCCGCAAATCAAGGTCGAAGGCGCGCCGGCCGACGCCAAGCGCTACAACAACCTGCTGTGGGGCCCCATGCAAGGCACAGGTGGCAGCTCGGCCATGGCCAACTCATTCGAGCAGATGCGCCGGGCGGGCGCCGCAGCGCGCTTCATGCTGGTTGCGGCCGCGGCCGCGGATTGGGGCGTGCCGGCGAAGGAGATTACCGTCAAGGCCGGCATCGTCAGCCACGCCGCCTCCAATCGACAAGCCAGCTTCGGCGAACTTTCCGCCAAGGCCGCCCTGCAAGAGCCGCCCGAACCGGAAGACATCAAGCTCAAGAATCCCAAGGATTTTGTCTACATCGGCAAACAATCGCCGCGCCAGGACAGCAAGCCCAAGATCAACGGCAGCGCCCAGTTCACCAGCGACGTGACCCTGCCCGGCATGCTCACCGCCCTCGTCGCCCACCCCCCGCGTTTTGGCGCCACCGTAAAGTCTTTCGACGCAGCGGGCGCGAAGGAAATTGCCGGCGTAGTCGACGTGGTTGCGATCCAGAATGGGGTTGCCGTGCTGGCAAAAGATTTCTGGTCCGCGAAGAAGGGGCGCGACGCGCTCAAGGTGACCTGGGACGAGAGCAATGCTTTCAAACTCGGCACCAACGACATCCTGGATCATTACAAAACCCTGGCGCGCTCGCCTGGCTCGATCGCCCACACAGCAGGCGATGCCATCAAAACCATGGGCCGCGCGGCCAAGCGCATCGAAGCCGCTTTCGAATTTCCCTACCTGGCGCACGCTGCCATGGAGCCGCTGAATTGCGTGGTCAAGATCACGGGCGATCAGTGCGAAATATGGAACGGCGAACAGGCGCAGACCGGCGATCAAATGAATGTCTCCAAACTGCTCGGCATCCCGCCCGAGAATGTGAAGATCAACATGCTCTACGCCGGCGGCAGCTTCGGGCGACGCTCCAATCCGCATTCCGACTACGTACTCGAAGCCGTGCAGATCGCCAAAGCCATCAAAGGCCGCGTGCCGGTGAAAATGATCTGGACACGCGAAGACGACATGCGCGCCGGCCAGTATCGCCCCCTGTTCTATCACACACTGCGCGCAGGGCTGGATGGGAACGGCAACCTGGTCGCCTGGCAGCACCGTCTGGTGGGCCAATCCATCGTCGCCGGTACCGTCTTCGAAAGCGGCTTGATGAAAAACGGCATCGACGCCACCTCAGTCGAGGGCGCCGCCAACCTGCCCTACGCCATCCCCAACATGCTGGTGGACCTGCACACCCCAAGCTATCCGGTGCCGGTGCAATGGTGGCGCTCGGTGGGGTCGACCCATACGGCTTTTTCGACCGAAGTCTTCTTCGATGAAGTCGCGCACGCAGCGGATAAAGATCCGGTCGCGTTTCGCCGCACCCTGCTCAAGGATCACCCGCGCCACCTGGCCGTACTCGATCTGGCCGCAAGCAAGGCTGGCTGGGGCAAGCCGCTGCCCGCCAAGGCAGGCACGCGTCGGGGGCGCGGCGTCGCGGTCCATGAATCCTTCGGAACAGTGGTGGCCGAAGTCGCCGAGGTCAGCGTCAACGCAGATGGCAGCTTCAAGGTCGACCGGGTGGTGTGTGCCGTCGATTGCGGCATCGCCATCAACCCGAGCATCGTGCGCGCCCAGATGGAAGGCGGCATCGGCTTCGGCCTCTCTGCCGCGCTCCACAGCGCCGTCACGCTCAAAGATGGCCAGGTGGAGCAATCCAATTTCCACGACTACCCGCTGCTGCGCATGAGCGAAATGCCGCAGATTGAAGTGCACATCGTTCCCTCCCGCGCCAACCCCAGCGGCGTGGGCGAGCCGGGCGTGCCGCCGATTGCACCGGCCGTGGTCAATGCCCTGTTCGCCGCCACCGGCAAGCGCCTGCGCAATCTGCCACTGCGCACGCAAGATCTGGTTTAAGCCATGCCCGGTACGGAATGGGAAGTGCTCAGCACCCTGCGGACGTGGCAAGCGCAAGGACACCCCGCCGCGCTCGCCACCGTGGTGCGCACCTATGGCTCCAGTCCGCGTCCGGCAGGATCGCTGGTGGCGATTCGCGCCAATGGCGCGGTGATCGGCTCGGTTTCCGGCGGCTGCATCGAGCAGGATCTGATCGAGCGCGTGCGCACGGCCCTGCCCGCATTGCCGCAACGCCTCGTTTACGGCGGCGCGCCAGAAGAGAACCGGCGCTGGAGCATGCCCTGCGGCGGCCAGATGGAGGTGGTGCTCGAACCCGCACCCAGCGCCGCGATACTCGACCAACTCCTGTCCGCCTTGCAAGCCCGGCAACCCATCTCGCGCCGGCTCGATCTGACGAGCGGTGCCTCCAGCCTGTTTACGCCAGGCACCGCCAGCCCATTCAGGTCAGGCGCCGCCAGCCAGTTCACAGCAGGCGCCACCACCCGCCTGGTCTGCGACGCGCAACAGCTCATCACCCCCCACGGCCCGCAACTGCGTTTGCTCATCATCGGCGCGGTGCACACCGCGCGCTATCTGGCCGACATGGCGGCCGCGCTCGATTACACCGTTTTGGTTTGCGACCCGCGCGAAGAATATCGCGCCACCTGGAATGTGCCGGGCAGCGAACTGCTCAGCGGCATGCCGGATGATGCCATCACCGCAGCACAGCCCGATGCCTACACCGCCATCGTGGCGCTGACCCACGACCCCAAGCTCGACGACATGGCGCTGATGGAAGCCTTGCGCTCGCCCGCCTTCTACATTGGCGCACTCGGCTCGCAGCGCAACAACGCCAGACGGCGCGAACGCCTGGCCTTGCTCGATCTGACAGCGGATGAGATTGCACGCTTGCACGGGCCGGTAGGCGTGCCGATCGGCTCGCATACTCCGCCCGAAATCGCCGTAGCCATCCTGGCCGACCTGATTGCCGTGCGCAACGGCATCGAATTGATTGCGGTACGCCAGGCTGCGCATCCACAGCAATACGCCACCGCGTGATCGTCGGCATCCTGCTCGCCGCTGGAAGCGGCACCCGCTTCGGCGCCCACAAACTCCTGCACCCACTTCCCGACGGCACGCCCATGGCCGTGGCCGCGCTGCGCAATCTGGCCCAGGGCGTGGATGAGGTCATCGTAGTCGTGCGCCCCGGCGATACCGAGCTCATGCAATGCTTAGCGCAAGAAAAAGTGCAGGTGATGCCTTGCGCCAAGGCGGGTCAAGGCATGGGCGCCAGCCTTGCCTGCGGCGTCCGCGCCGCACCGGATGCCGCGGGCTGGATCATCGCCTTGGCCGATATGCCCTTCGTGCCGGGTGAGATCGTCACCACCCTCGCCGCCCGGCTCAAAGCCGGCGACGCCATCGTCGCACCGGCCTACCTTGGCCAACGCGGCCACCCGGTGGGATTTGGCCACGCCTTTTACCCGGCGCTCAGCGCATTGAATGCAGACCAGGGCGCGCGGCACATCCTGAAACAACAACCCGACCGCCTCACGCTCATACCGTGCACTGATCCGGGGGTTTTGCGCGATATCGATACCCAGGCTGATTTAAACCGGCCTTGAATTTTTCGCCCGCGCCAGCCCCGCCGGGCACGACCGCACAACAGGCAAGCGCGCGTATTCAGTCGGGTTCGTTTTGAGCGGGGTGCTCACGGTGCCGGCTCAGCAGATGCATCACCACAGCGATGAGCGCGATCGCGAGGAACAACGCAAAGGGTGCGAAGTGGTTGACGGTTGGCCATGATGCCGGCTCAACCGATGCATCAGCTTGAACAGTTGCCGCCGGCTCCGCGCGAATAGCGGGACACCACCAGCACCTGGAAGCTTTCGATCAGCATGTTAAGGGTGATCATCACCTGCTCCACCCCATTCACCGTTCGCCCTGATTGTGAGCCTGTCGAGCCACTTCTAACGATCGAAGGACTACACGTACACAAACCCCAGCCACCCCCATGAATCTTTCACCCATTTCCCGGCCCACGCAGGCAACAAAAAACCCCGGCGAACCGGGGTTTTTTTCAGCCAACTGCGTGTTTACGCAGCCTGGATGTTTGAAGCCTGCTTGCCCTTGGGGCCATCGGTGACATCGAAGCTCACGCGCTGGTTTTCCTGCAGGGTCTTGAAGCCCCCAGCCTGGATCGCCGAGAAGTGCGCGAAAAGATCATCGCCACCGCCATCCGGCGTAATAAAACCAAAGCCTTTGGCGTCATTGAACCACTTAACAATACCTGTTTCCATTTTGTATTTCCTTAAATAAACCTATTTGGGCAACATGCCCCACCCATCGAATATCAAGGAAAAGTGGACAACCAGAGTTACCGCCAGTGAATCTTGAAACCCGTGAGAATGGAACAGCGCAGGCTACCCCGTCCGCGAAATCCAAGCGAATCAAGCGGGCGAGCTGTCTAGAACAAGCAGTTCTTTAGTTGCACGCGTCATTGCCACGTAAAGCAAGCGTGCTTCGTCTTCAATTGCAATGTCGTCGCCTGTCTGTATGCACACACCGGGGATCGCCACCAACGGGAACTCCAACCCCTTGCTGCTGTGGTATGTGATCAGCTTGACCGTGTCCTGTTTGTCGCCGAACTCAATTTTTGAGTGGCCAGTGATTGGGATTCCCGCTGCGGCGAACGCCTCATTGATCAGCTTTCCAACGGGGTTCCAGTTGCGATACAGGATCGCCATATCCTTCCAGGCCGTCCCATCCATATGGGCCGCCTTGAACTGATCAACAATGTATTTCGCCTCGTCCTTCAACGTGGGTAACTTGATCAGCATCGGCTTGGGGCCATGGTGACCGGCAGAAATCGGCAACAGGCGGGGCACGCCGTCTTCGCTTGCTTCTGTGGGTGTGAGCAGTTCTTTTGCAAAGCGGGCGGCGAATTCCAGAATTTCCTGCGTGTTGCGATAGTTGATTTTGAGAACCGTCGTCCGCCCCTGCGCCTGCACCCCCACGCTCTTGAAACTGAAATTGCGTTTCTCGCCGGTGTCGTAAATCGACTGCGCATCGTCATACAGAACCAGCAGCGAATTGGTGTGCGGGTCCACCATCTGCACCACCAGCTTGAACCACTCCGGTCGGAAATCGTGGCCTTCGTCGATCAGCACCGCTTCGTACTGCCCGGACGGAATGAGTTTGTTGTCCACCCCACGGATGACCTTGTCCACCATATCTTCCCAATAGCCTTCCCGCTTGGCTCCACCTTCCGGCAGCCCCACGTTATACGCAGTGAGCTGGCGATAACACCAGGCGTGAAAGTTCTGCACGATGACCTTATCGGCCACGCCCTTTTCCTGCATCCAGTGTTCCAGCCGTTTGGCCAAGGCCTTGTTGTAACAAAGAATCAGGATCGGTTTGGTGCACACCTTGGCCAGATATTCCGCCCGATAGCCAAGGATCAGTGTCTTGCCTGATCCGGCTACGCCATGAACCACGCGATGGCCTTTGCCCAGGCTGCGGGCAAGCTGCTCCTGCTGTAGGTCCATCACCCGCAAAATATCGGGGAGTTCTGCCGACTCCGCTTCCACCTCGTCGAACAAGCCGCCCTGCTTCGCCGGCAGGCGGATTTCGGGAAACATGTGCCAGCGCACCCGGTCGATTTGCGGCAGCCCGAGGTTGCCAAAGCCGGGCACAGTAAACATTTCCCACAGCCGTTTCTGGAAGGCTTCCATCTCCACCGACTCGACCATCTCGTCCTGGCAGATCACCCGATGTGCTTCCAGCACCTCGCTCAAGTCCGTGCTTTCAAACTGCTTGCGGCTGATGTTCGCAAGCACCACCCCATACGCCCATGGGAAAAGCAGCTTGCCCTGCATGCGGCCACTACTAAAAACCAGCTGCGGGTCTTTTTCCAGCACGCCAACCACGGCATGCGCGTATTGACGCGCCTGCTCCAGCGGGTTGGCCGAGTGCACCAATCCCTTGTTGGTCAGCAGGGAAACGTCCGACTTGGTAATCGACTGAATCGTATCCAGCTTCCAGTCCTTCACCTCCAGAATCAGTAATCCGCGTTTGGGATGCAGCACGACAAAATCCGGATGCCGCATCGATTGCCCGATCGACACATCAAACCAGCACAGGTAGTCGTCTTCGAGTTTTGCTTCCAGCCGCTGGGCAAAGCGACGTTCGCCGGATGTCATGCGAGAGGCGCAGGTGGAATAGCTTGGTATCAGGATGGCCATTGGGTCTTGCCCTAGTCTTGGCAACTAGGCTTCGATTGTTTCATGAGTACCCATATCGGCCAGACCCACCCTAAGCTGTAACCGCAGGTGGAACTTACGCGCTTGCCTCCAGCCCCTGTAATTCCTTGAGGGTCCGACCGCCGGCATCCTTCCACTCGATCCGTCCATTTGCGCTGCGCCCGAGCACCACGGCCGCTGCCGTGGAAGGCGAACTGAATACATAGTCCTGCGCGAATAGAAAATGATTGCCGTCGCGCTGAAGCACACCGTTGCCGATCAGTTCCTCACGCAAATCGAACATGCCGCGCACATGCTGCTGCATGGAAGGAACGGACTCTCCCACTGACTGCGAACCGGACTTGACCACAAATCCCTGTGTTGCCTCATAACCGCTGGCGGTTACACCTTTGCCCCTACAAGTCAGCACCGTTTGCGCCACAGTGGCGGCCATCGGCGCAGCCTGCTCGAAAGCATGAATGCCCAGCACTGGCAGCATGCCCAGCATGTTTTCCAGGAACACCTGCATGTCTGCGCAATCCGCCTCCGAGAGACTCGGTTCGGCCGGATGATTCACGTTATCCAGAGGTAGCCGTTTGGCAGCTTTCGCCAGTCGGACCAAATTGGCCTCAAGAAACTGCACGTGCGCCTTGTTGAGCTGGCCCGGGGCCGCAACGAAACACACCGCCCTATTCCAGAAATCCTTTTGCGCGTAATGGCTCTCCAGCCGAGGACGCACCGGGTCACCTTCACCGATATACAGCATCTCGCCCTCGCCATCCTCACGCGGCCCAAGCAGCAGATACACACCAGTCTGATTCAGCTCAGCGCGCTGCTTGATCTTGGGTAGCAAGGCACGCGGGAAAACAATCGCCTTGCCCACCCAGTTGGAGCGCTCAACTAGGCGCAGTCCATCGGGGTCGCCATCGGCGACGAAGATGCGGAGGGAGAAAGGCTTCAAAAGGCTCGTCACTATATTTCCACCCATATTGGTCCTGATAACGTTTCGGCATAGTGAATTCCTACTTCAAAATTGCACAAAACAATTCAGCCTGCCCCCTCCCTTTAACCAGGATGTGGCGTGCTAACGTACTTAGAAATATTAGTGCTGGACAGTGGGGGCTCTTGCACCACGCCTTACGCGTTCCAGTAACAAATCAAACACGGTGGCTTGTACATCATCGTCAGCAACACGCTCAGCAATGGCGTCGCGCAGTCGCGCATTGCGTTTGTTAAGAAAGACCTGATAGTCGCGCAGCAAAGTGATGCACAGCATCTCGGCACGGGGCAATTGAACCGTCTCACGGCGCATCTCGCGGATTGCCGCTACGGCCAGCGCCGCGTGGGCCTCTGAAGGCAAGTTCATGAACTCGACTTGTTTCTTGCCGCGCATGAAGCGCAAACCCACGTCATGCAAATCGACGTGAAGCTCTGGCAACCCCTCTGGTGGCACTTCGCGCGCGATCCAGCCGTCGCCCACGCCGGACTCGTTGAAGAAATCCTTGTAGGTTCTGAACAGCATCGGTTCTTGTGTGTTGAGTTCGGCCGCGATCTGCGTCGCCAGGTCCTGCGGACTCACGGCCCCTTTGCGCTTGGTAACATTCTTGTTGACGATGGCCTGCTCTTCCTTGCGGCGGGTTTCCTCAAAAAACTGGCGCAAGTAGTCGTACAGGCGGTTGATCCACTCATCCCGCTCCTTTTTCGACTTGATGCCTAGTAGTTCCAGCACCGCGTGATCCAGAGCCCGGCGATCGGGCATATCGAGTTCGCACGTATCGGGAAGTTGTTCGAGTTCTTCCTTCTTGGCTGATTTCAAAAATGCCATCTGCCGGAGCCGGCGTTCGGAAAGCAACTGCAGAGGGTCCCGCGTCGTCAAATTATCCATCGCCGCTTCAAGGGCTTGAATCAACTTCTTTGAGGCGTTGCGCAAATCAGGGACGAGCATCATCGACACGTCAACGACCTCGGTCTTGAGATTGCCCTCTACCCCAACAGGGCGGCCAAATTGATGCTTCGCGAGAAGAACCAATGTGCTATTGAGCACTGCGGTCAATGCCTTGCCCTGCACGCTGTCGATGGGAAACAGGTCGTAGAGATTGCAGTTGGCTTGAAGGTTGGCACTATTGAGCGGGATAACGTGCTTGTACTGCTGTGCCTTCGGCCAGAAGGCTATGCCACGCCGATGTCCGGTCAGATCAAACCAGTATTTTTCTTTGGTGACACGCTGGGCGCAAGTCGAACCCTGATGCACACCGTGTTCCTCGCCCCAAGCCACATAAGCTTTTGCCAGCTTCTGCAGAGACTTCTTGGGCGACGGCGCCAGGAAGATTAACCGCGAACAATCCTGTTCGCGCGCGACGAAGCCTTTGACTTCCATAAGGCTATGCACTTCAGGCTCAAGATATGTTGATTCAATGGCATGAAGTTGACCGCGTTTTTCACCCGCAAGAACCAGTTTGATTGTGCCGTCAGCAACCTGTGAACGGGACACACCATACTCATGCTCAAACGCAACCGGGTCAGAAAATGCAGATAGGCATTCCTCGGTCGCGTCTTTAGGATAGAAGAAATCATCTTTCCCGCTCTTCACACCAAACCTGATTTCCGCAAGTTCTCCAAGTGAAGTGAAGCGATCTCCATATCGGTCGATCAGATCAAACCAGAGATCGGGGGCGCGCAGGTACACCCCCCATTTCCCGCCAAAATACTCGCCAGCTGCAGCGTCGATTTTTTCTTCGTCGGCGTCATCGCCCGATACCTTTTCATCTTCACTAGATATCTCACCGCGCATCATCGCGCCCAACTCGACTCCCTTACGCCACAGCTCCCCCTGATTGATAGGGCGTGCGCGGTAGCGCTTGTGACTCACATCTTTCGTTACATCCAGAAGCTCGTCCCGGAAGGCATCTGCAGCCAGCACGGCGCCCAGCGTCGTCCCATCACTTTCTAACAGTTCGGCCAGCGGTTTTCTGAGTTGAACGAAACGCACGGTATTGGCGTTACGCCGCGCTGCGTCGTCGCAGCGCCGCGCAATGGTCACGGCCGTGGCAACTCGCGCGCCCACGAACCAAGGCTCTACCGGGCTTTCCAGCACGGCCAGGATTTCGAAATTCCGCAGCAGCCAGCGCTGCAGGTGAAAGCCATATTCCACATCCAGCCACTGACTCGATGTGATGAAGCCGAGCATGCCGCCCATCTTCAAAAAAGTCGTGGCGTGGGGCCAGAAGTAGCAATGCAGATCGGAACGACCCGACAGCTTGGCCCCAGCCATCTGTTCCACGCGACGGCTGTAGAACTCCTTCGTGCCGGCCTCGGGGCCGCCATCCTTGGGTTTTTTCTTGGCCTTGGGAATGTCTTCCTGCCGCACATAGGGCGGGTTGGCGATGACCGCGTCCAGCGGCGGAATCTTGATGTCTTGGTATTTGGTGCCTAGCCCTTCCGACTTGAGTTTTTGTGGCAGCTTGACGAACGGAGAGTCGGGCAGCACATCAAAGAAATCGGAGCGACCCACGCGCGGGTAGTTTTCATCTTCCACCAGATCGCGGGTAGCGAGGTTCATGGTGGTCAGGTGCGCGGCGAACTGCGAAACGTCGATACCGTAAAGGTCGGTCAACAGATCACGGTGGTTGCGACTTTCAGCCTTGATCCGTTTGCGCGCGTAGGCACGCACAAGAAAGGTGCCCCCGCCGCAGGCCGGGTCCAGAACCTTGGCGTCCCCCTCCCGAATGCAGAAGCTATTGATCAGGTCCACGACCTCGACGCGTGTGTAGAACTGGCCGTACTTGTGACGTTCTTCAGGGCCGATCAGCCGTTCGAAGATACTTCCAACCACTTCGTAATCGAGTTTGGAAAAGTCAAACTCGTGAATCTGATCGATCAGGCTGCGCCAGCCCTGGACAGCTGCATCGGCATAAAACGGGATTCGGCGGCCCATATCCTTGGGGTCGTCACCAAAGATAGTCTCGTAGTCGCCGGTGACCTGCTTGGCTTCTGCAAAAAAATGTTGCAGGCGCATCTGCAAGTCGTCGCCCGTCATGATTTCTGGCGGAGCATTGAGCGGCGCCAGTGATTTCCCGTACTTCTTAAGCAATGCCTCGTGGAAAACCAGCTTGTTCACGAAGAGGTAGCAACCGAACTTGGCGGCGCGCTCCAACAGTTCCTGCAGACCTTCTGCATCGCTGACGATCGTCCAGCCCAGCGATACCATCCACTGGTCAAGATCGCGTTTGAACGCAGGCTTGGTTACATAGAGTTTGGCTAGTGCTTCGTGAGTGTGGCGAATAGGAATCGTCAGCGCTGATTCAAGCGCCTCGACAAATTTGATGTCGGGTGTGCGACCGCCGCCGACCTTTCCAGACTTCAGTATCCGGGCCGCGTCGTGAAGAAACTTGACCAGCCATTCGTGAATGGTCGCCTGCACGGGTGCGGCATCGAGCTGTCCACGATTGGTGAGCGCCGCAACCGTCCAGCGCTCATAGGCACGGTCTTTCAAGCCAGCGCCTGCAGTAGCGGTTTCCCACAAGACGCACTCGTTCACGTTCCAGGTGAAAAAGAACTTAACGCCAGCGCGCAATGCCTTTTGTTGCGCGTCTTTGACCACCTCTGCACGATAGGGGCTTCCGCCATCAGGCGCGTCCGGAAGTTTTACCTCGCCAGTAAGAAGAGGATCGCCATTGCGGTCAATCAGCGTCAGGTCACGTCGCTTTTGGGAGCCCTTTCCTACATCTTCAACTTTGGCACCCGCGAAGGGCAGAGATGTGTTGCGCTGAACAATTTGATCGATCCAACTCTTAACTTCGCCCGTGAAACCCCATTCATTCATGCCCAGTCTCTCAGTGATTCTCTTTGGTATTGAAGAAGCAATAGTACACGGCCAAGCTGCACCTTCTAGGTGTGCATGATTAACGCATATGGGAGTAGCTCATGTGTTACGTATCGATTCAATCGACACATTTTCTCGATATGTCGATCAAAACGCTTTTCATCGACATATCATTTGGAGATTGCCCTACTCATCCCCTAATCCGTCCCTGCTGCCTCATCCAGCTTCCGCAGATACGTCAGCATGTCCGTGATCCAGATGTTCATAAGTCGAAAGTTTTCAGGAACTGCTCGGCAGTAGCGATGGGGCAATCGAACTGATCCGCCAGGCTCAACAAATCCCGGTCCCCACTGACGAGGTAGTCGGCCTTGCCGGCAACGGCGAGTTGCAGGAATGGCTGATCGAAGGGATCGCGGCAGTCGGGGGTGACGGGCGGCGGATTGGGGATGCGCACGGTGGCGCACCAGGGCAGGTAATCGGCCAGCAACTCCTGTTGATCTTCGTCGCTGAGCTTGAACTTGGGATAGGCCAGCACGCGAATCAGTTCGGCCGTGGTGGGCTTGGAGACAAGCGGCACGCAGCGCCCGCCCTGCCAGGCATGGCGCAACGCAACGAGCCGGCCATTGGCGAACACCAGGGCGGAAAGAACCAGGTTGGTATCGAGCACCACCCGTGGCGGGCGGCTCATTTTTTCCGTTTACCCGCGGGTTGACGCGCCCAGGCGACGGCATCAGCGATGTCCTGTTCGTTGAGGTCGAGTTCGGCCAGCTTGGCGCGCACTGCGTCGGCACGCTGGATGCGCACGGGGGTGAGGATGATCTGGCCATCCTTGGTTTGCACGTCGAAGTATTCAACCTGGCCAAGCGCATTGGTCACGCTCTTGGGCAGGGTGAGCTGGTTCTTGGCGGTCATCTTGGCGAGCATGATCAATCCGATTCGGAAAGTAAGGAATCCTTACAATAGCGCTATTGCGGTACAGGCTCAAGCCCGTTCTTTTCTCGCCCTCACAGAACCTGATTCACCTCGAACACCACATGGATGCCCTGCCCGTTCCAGTGGTATTCCAGGTAGGCGGTGAAGCCGTGTCCGGCCAGGGCGAAACAAACCCTGCCCTATCCCTGCCTCCTCATCCTGCTTCCGCAGAGGCGCCAGCCTGCCGCCTCCAGCAGCACTTCAATATTTCCCCTCGCTTGTTGTTCCGGAAGTGGAAAGCGGCTAGTCAGGCGTACAACCCTGGCAAATGCCAAAACCTGCCCTGGTTACTGCCGCCATCGCCAACCTGCGCTATGAATAAGTAAGAACATGGGCGGCCAGCCACGCTGCCCTGCATAAGGGGGGAAACATGGATACAAATACGAATACGGTTTGCGACGAATTTTCCAGGGTGTTGCGGGACGAGATCGAGCAGCTGCGTCCGCAGGCGCACGATCCGCAGCAAAGCTCTGAGGCATGCGCGGACCGGGCGCAACTGGTGGGGCTGGCCTTGTCGGGCGGGGGCATCCGCAGCGCGACGTTTTGCCTGGGGGTGATCCAGGCGCTGGCGCGGCTGAGGCTGCTGCGCGCGTTCGACTATCTGTCGACGGTGTCGGGCGGCGGCTATATCGGGGCCTGGCTGTCGACGCTGATTTTTCGCAGCCACAAGCCGGGCCAGTCGGAGGCAGAGGCGTTGGCGACGGTGGAGCTTGAGCTTTCCGGCGAAGCGCGGCCGTGGTGCAAGGCGGGCACGCCGGCTTCGGACTGCCCGCCGGAACATCCTTCGCTGCGATTTCTGCGCCGCTACAGCAATTATCTGACGCCCAGGCTGGGGGTTTTTTCGGGCGATTCGCTGGCGGCGGTTTCCACTTATCTGCGCAATCTGCTGTTGAACCAGTTGATCCTGGTGGCGTTTTTTGGCGCACTGCTGACGCTGCCCTATCTGCTGCTGAACGTGTCCCTTTGGCTGGCTGACAAAAAAGGGCTCGCGCTGACCACGCCGCTGTGGCACACCGGGTTGCCCCTGATGGTTGGCCTGGCGATTGGCCCGCTGCTGGTTGCGGTGGGCGCCTGCGCGATGAGCCTGATGCGGTTTCACAAGGGCGATCTCCTTGATTCGACAAGACCCAGGTTCATCGTCGGCTTGATCGTGGTGCCGTCGCTTATTTCGGCGTGGCTGTTTGCACTGACGCTGCAGGCAGAGGCCGCTATTGCAGCCGCTGCCCCTTTAGCTGCCCCTGCCGCCAAATACTCGCTGTGGGATTGGGTGATGTGGACGACGCTGGTGTATCTGGCGCCCTGGCTGGTGGTGTTCTGGTTGAAGAGCGGGGGCAGCAACGTCGCCATGGGCGCGCTGGAGAAGCTGGCGGCGCTGTGGGCGGCACGCGGTAATCCCGAGCGCCTGCGTGCTGCGCTGGATGAGCTGATCGAGTGGGGGTCGGGCCTGGTCCGTTTCGCCTGGCAGCTTCCCTGGACGCTGCTGGCGGGCGCACTGGGCGGGGTGATTTTCTACAGCCTGCGCAAGGGGGCCGATAACCTTCCCGAAGTGGGCGCCGTGGCCTACGCGACCGCGTTCGGCACGCCGCTGGTGTTGCTGAGTTATTCGGCGGTGGTGACCCTGCACATCGGGATGATGAAGCGGCTGTACACGGATCATGACCGCGAGTGGTGGGCGCGCCTGGGGGGATTCATCGTGCTGGCGGCCGTCATCTGGCTGGCCGTGTTTGCAGTGACGCTGTATGCGGCGCCGCTGGTGAAGTGGCTGGCGGGACTGGCCGTGGCCGGCGGCCTGGCCTGGGCTGCCACCAGCATCGGCGGGGTGTTGCTGGGCAAGAGTTCGTTCACCGGGGGCCAAGGTCAATCAGGCAAGGGCAAGGCGTGGTTGGACAGGGTGGTGGTGGTGGCGCCCTACGTGTTCATCATCGGCCTGGCGATTGTATTGGCCAGCGTGCTGCATGCGGTGCTGACCAGCCCCGGCTGGCTGTGCGACAAATGCCTGCCGATCACCGCTGCAGTCCCTTTCGGCCTCATTGTGCATTCGTCGATGTTCAATCTCGCCGGGGTGGAGATGACCGCGGTGCTGGGGGTGGGCGGGATTTGCGCAGCGGTTTTCGTCTTGCTGAGCTGGCGGGTGGACATCAACCTGTTCTCGCTGCACGGCTTTTACCGCAACCGCCTGACCCGCTGCTATCTGGGCGCCACGCGGGTGGGGCAAACGGTGCCGATCAAGGTCGTGCGCAAGCCCCACCCGTTTACCGGGTTCGATCCCGGGGACGATCTGCCGTTGTCGGTGCTGGCGAAACAGCGCCCCTTCCCCATCGTCAATGCGGCGATGAATCTGAATGGCGGCGAGAACCTGGCCTGGCAGACGCGCCGGGCCGCATCCTTTGTCTTCACACCCTGCTACACCGGCTTCGAATTCTGGGATTCGGAAGGCGATCGCATCGGCGCCTATCGCCGTACCGAGGAATACGCGGCCAGCCAGTTTGCCTTTCTCAACCCGCCCGGCGGCATCGAGCTGGGCACCGTGGTGGCCACTTCGGGCGCGGCGACCAACCCCAACATGGGCTACCACACGTCGGCGGCGCTGTCGGCACTGATGAGCGTGTTCAACGTTCGCCTCGGGCGCTGGTGCGGCAATCCGCGCCATCCAACAGCCTGGCGCAAGGCCAGCCCGCGTTTCGGCGGTCTGGCCCTGCTCAGGGAGGTGTTTGGAATGCTGAACAGCCGCGCCAGTTTTCTCAACGTCTCGGATGGCGGCCACTTCGAGAATCTGGGCATCTACGAACTGGTGCGCCGGCGCTGTCACATCGTGGTGGCGGTGGATGCCGGCTGCGACCCCGACTACCAGTTCGAGGATCTGGCCAACGCCGTCCGCAAGTGCTGGACGGACTTTGGCACCCGGATCGAAATCGATCTGGCGGCACTGCGGCCCCAGGGCGAGACGAAGCGCAGCGAGTCGTACTTCGCCGTCGGCTGCATCCGCTACCTGAATGCGCCGCAGCCGGGCGTGCTGATCTACATCAAGGCTACGCTCACCGGCAACGAATCGAGCGACGTGAAGGAATACGCCGACCGCCACTCAAAGTTTCCCAACGAATCGACGGGCGACCAGTTCTTCGACGAAAACCAGTTCGAAAGCTACCGCGAACTGGGACGGCACATTGGGCTCAAGGTGTTTGCGCCGCTGTTCTCGCCGCTGATCAACACCTCGGCCCTTCGGATGACCCCCGAGCAGATTCGCGACGCCCTGCCTGATCGGCTACCCGATCACCCTGCCTTGCAGGCCAGGCAGAAGAACGGCCGCGGCGACAAACCGGCCCCCACGAATGAAGCGCCCACGGTGGACAGTTGGATGGAAGTGACCATGATGGCGATCACCCCAGCGAGGGGGGAGGGTGAATCGTAAAGCGATGGATTGCTGAACCGGAAGCGGTTCCGGCTGGCCGCGTCAGCGCATGTAGCCATAGCCTTCCTGCTGCAGCCGGACGATTTCGGCGTCGCCCATCGGCACCATGGACACAAAGCCGTGGATGTCCTTGGGCGCGTAGCCGTGGCCTTCGGCGGCGATTTTGCACATTCTGAATTCGATGATGCCGCCCACAGTCAGGCTTTGGGCGCGGTCCATCAGGGCTTTGTTTTTGGCGTAGTTTTTGATGGCGAAGAAGTTGATTTCGTTGCCGTGCAAAACGATGACGATTTTGTTGTCGAAGGGGTCGGCGCCGTTGATCGCGCTCAGATAGCTGGCGCGGTCGAGCACACTGGTCAGGGCGGCAACGGTGCTGACGGCAGTGTCGTAAACGACTTTTTGTTTTGAATACTGGATATCCAGTACTTGGGCGCTGCCCCAGGGGGCGTTGCTGTCGGCCAGCACGGGCAGGCTGACGGCGAGTGCAACGATGAGGAGGATGCGTTTGATCATGATGGGGTCTCCAGGGGGTGGGGGTTGCGTGTCTGGGTTGTTGGTCTGAGTTGCGGCTGATTCCTTACGCGGGATTGTTTGAACGGGATTGCCGCTGCATCGTTCCTTGTACGGCAGGTGGGATCGCTCCAGGGGCGCCGTCCGTCAGCGTGTCGGCAATCGTGTCTTCGTGCCCGCGCGGGGTGGGCTGGTCCCAGGTTAATCGAGTCAGCTTGCTAGGCGATGTCATAGAGGTATAGGATTTCCGCACTCCAGAAATTGGAGTCAATAATAAAAATCGCATATAGCGAGGTTTGCATTCGATTGTGCCTGTTCACTTTCAATATCAATACCGAGGAGATAACGATGAGCAAAAAAGCAGCCCCTGAAAAGTCCACCCCTTCCGAAATTCCGTCGCGACGCAAATTCCTGACTGCAGCCGGCGCCACGGCCGCTGGCGCTGCGGCAATGGGTTTCCCCATGATTGCCAAGGCAGCCGCGCCGGTCAGTTTACGTTTTCAAAGCACGTGGCCAGCAAAGGATATTTTCCACGAATACGCGCTGGACTTCGCCAACAAGGTCAATGCCATGTCCGGCAAGGAGCTCAAGATCGAGGTGCTGCCGGCGGGCTCGGTGGTGAAGGCTTTCGACCTGCTCGACGCGGTCAGCAAGGGCACGCTCGATGGCGGCCATGGCGTCATCGCCTACTGGTACGGCAAGAACTCAGCGGTGGCGCTGTGGGGTTCCGGCCCGGCCTTCGGCATGGATGCCAACATGCTGCTGGCCTGGCACTACTACGGCGGCGGCAAGGAACTGCTGGATGAAATCTACAAGAGCATGAACATGGACGTGGTGTCCATGCTCTACGGCCCGATGCCGACCCAGCCCTTCGGCTGGTTCAAGAAGCCCATCACCAGTGATGCGCAGATGAAAGGCCTCAAGTTCCGCACGGTGGGCCTGGCAGTGGACATGTACAAGGACCTGGGCGCCGCGGTGAATCCGCTGCCCGGCGGCGAGATCGTGCCGGCCATGGATCGCGGCCTGCTCGATGCGGCCGAATTCAACAATGCGTCCAGCGACAACCTGCTGGGATTCCCGGATGTGGCCAAGGTCTGCATGCTGCAAAGCTTTCACCAGCCCAGCGAGCAATTCGAGATTCTGTTCAACAAGAAAAAATACGACGCGCTCAGTACCGAGCACAAGTCCATCATCAAGCACGCCATCGAGGCGTCGTCGGCCGACATGTCCTGGAAGGCCATCGATCGCTACTCCAAGGACTATATCGACATGAGCACCAATAAGGGCGTCAAGTTCTACAAGACTCCGGATGCCATTCTGCGCAAACAACTCGAGGCCTGGGACAAGATCATGGCAGCCAAGAGCGCGGAGAACCCTGCCTTCAAGAAAGTGCTGGAATCCATGCGCACTTTCGCCGGCCGCGCGGTGCGCTGGCAGAACGACACCAACGTCGATTACAAGATGGCCTACAACCATTTCTTCAGCAAGAAGAAGGGTTGAACGCAACCTAGCTTGGTCGTGGCCGTCCGGTGCAAACCGAACGGCCATTTTTGTGTCTTTGCAAGGGTTCGTTCATGCAGAAATTGCTGCTCTTTATCGATAAGGTGAGCACTTTCGTCGGCCGGTTTTTTTCCTGGGCCATCGTTGGACTGACGTTTCTGATTTCCTGGGAAGTGTTCTCGCGCTATGTGCTCAACACCCCCCACCCCTGGGCGCAGGATGTGCAGATCATGCTCTACGGCACCCTGTTCATGTTCGCCGGCGCCTACACCCTGGCGCATGGCGGTCACGTGCGCGGCGATGTGCTCTACGGTTTCTTCAAGCCGCGCACCCAGGCCAGCATCGACCTGATTCTGTACATCGTGTTCTTCCTGCCGGGCATTTTCGCGTTGACCTATGCCGGCTGGACCTATGCCAACGAATCGCTGGCGATACACGAAAAAACCTTCAGCCCCGATCCGTTGCCCTTGTATCCCTTCAAATTCGTCATACCGGTCGCCGGATTCTTCCTGCTGTTGCAGGGCATCGTCGAAATTCTGCGCTGCGTAGTTTGTCTGCGCGACGGCGCGTGGCCTTCCCGCGTCGAGGACGTGGAAGAAGTGGATGTGGACAAGCTCAAGGAAATGGTTCATGTGAAGGACGAAGACATCGCCCAGCTCGACCAGTATGTCGTACGGCAGGAGTCGAAGCCATGAAGAAGGAGCTGCGCTTCGGTTTCCTGCTGATGGCGATCATGCTCGCCGCCATCGCCATTTTCATGCCCTGGGGAAACCTCACCAGCGGCCACCTCGGTCTGCTCATGCTGGCGCTGGTGGTGGTGATGATCATGCTGGGCTTCCCCACCGCCTTCACGCTCATGGGCATGGGCATGGTTTTCGGGTGGCTCGCTTACCGCAGCGTCAATCCGGACATTGCAGTGCGGCAGACGCTGGACCTGATGGTGCAACGCACCTACGGCGTGATGACCAACGACGTGCTGATTTCGATCCCGCTGTTCGTGTTCATGGGTTATCTGGTCGAGCGCGCCAACCTGATCGAGAAACTGTTCAAGAGCCTGCATCTCGCACTGGCGCGCATCCCCGGTTCGCTGGCCGTGGCCACCCTGGTGACCTGCGCCATCTTCGCCACCGCCACCGGCATCGTCGGCGCGGTGGTCACGCTGATGGGCCTGCTGGCGTTGCCCGCCATGCTGCGCGCCGGTTATAACGTCAAGCTCTCGGCCGGCGTCATCACCGCCGGCGGCTGCCTGGGCATTCTCATTCCGCCTTCGGTGTTGCTCATCGTCTATGGCGCCACCGCCGGCGTATCGGTGGTGAAGCTCTATGCCGGCGCCTTCTTCCCCGGCCTCCTGCTCGCGTTGCTCTATGTGGCTTATGTGATGATCGTGGCGAAGTTGAAGCCGGAATGGGCGCCGCCACTGCCGGAAAGCGAGCGCAAGGTGAAACTGCCCGCGCACACCGCCAGCATCGCCTCCCGCTTCGGCGATCGGGCGCTGCCTGCGCTGTTCCGCGCCGCGTTGACCCGGGACGGTGCCGGCGCGCCCAAGGGCCGCATTGCGCGCGAACTCTTCACCGCGCTGCTGCCGGCCATCGTGTTCGCCGTCATCATGGGGCTCGCCTGGAACAGCCTCACCCGGGCCGACCGGGTGACCGACATCTCCGGCCTGCAGGAGATGGGCATGGTCAGCAG
>DATMWS010000141.1:0-5516 GCA_035562135.1 Thiobacillus sp.
GTTTGCGCGCCGGGTTCAAACGCAGCCGGGTGCGTTTCATGCGGCGCGATTACGCGACCCTCGACCTTGCCGATTTCGATGTCGTGTTTGCCTTTCTCTCGCCCGCGGCCATGCCAGGTCTGTGGCAACAGGCGCAAGCCCAGATGCGCAGCGGCAGCCTGTTCATCAGCCTGTCGTTTGCGGTGAACACACGGCAGCCGGACCACGTGGTGACGCTGGCTGAAGGCGCCCGACACACCTTGTATGCGTGGCGGATGTGAGGGGCCGTCACGTGGAAATACTCACGCTGCGCCATCAAGTTTCTTTCAATCGGGTCGAATCTTCATGCTGAGAGCCCCGGCTTTGAACGCAGAAAAACCGGGCAGGGCGAGGCTGCTCCCGCCCAATGAATCAATCAAGAGGAACAGACGGTTGTGCTAGTCATCGTTGGATATATAGTCGTGGTGTTGACCGTCTTCGGCGGTTTTGCGCTGGCGGGCGGACACCTGGCGGCCTTGCTTCAGCCGCTGGAATTGCTGATGATCGG
Source organism: Thiobacillus sp. (assembly GCA_035562135.1). Lineage (GTDB taxonomy): Bacteria > Pseudomonadota > Gammaproteobacteria > Burkholderiales > Thiobacillaceae > Thiobacillus. The sequence continues at coordinate 527 of DATMWS010000141.1, forward strand.
CGGCGGCGCGGGAGGCGCGTTCCTGGTCGGCAACAATGCCAAGGCCATCAAGGCCACCCTGAAGGCGCTGCCCACCGTGCTCAAGGGATCGAAATACACGCGTGCGTCGTACATGGACATGATGGCGCTGCTGTATGAACTGCTCACCAAGATCCGCAAGGAAGGGTTGATGTCGGTGGAGGCCGATGTCGATTCGCCCGAGAACAGCCCGCTGTTTACGAAATATCCGACGATCATGGCCGATCACCACATCGTCGAATTTCTCACCGACTATCTGCGACTGATGGTGAGTGGCAGCATGAATGCCTTTGAGATCGAAAACCTGATGGACAACGAAATCGAAACCCACCATCACGAAGGCGAGGTGCCCGTGCACGTCGTCGCCAAGCTCGGCGATGGCCTGCCCGCATTCGGCATTGTGGCGGCGGTGATGGGCGTGGTGCACACGATGGAGTCGGTCGGCCTGCCGCCGGCGGAACTCGGGATTCTGATCGCGCACGCGCTGGTCGGCACCTTCCTCGGTATTTTGCTGGCCTACGGTTTTGTGGGCCCGCTTTCCAGCCTGCTTGAACAAAAACTCCACGAATCGACCAAGATGTTCCAGTGCGTCAAGGTCACCCTGCTGGCCAGCATCAACGGCTACGCGCCGGCAATTGCGGTCGAGTTCGGGCGCAAGGTACTGTTCTCGACCGAGCGGCCTTCCTTCAGCGAGCTTGAAGAGCATGTCAAGGGCGCGAAATCGCGCTGATTTTTCGTTGCCAGGCCTGCATAAAATCATCTCATGAGCGAGCAAAAAGCGCCCATCGTCGTCAAACGCATCAAGAAGGTGGCGGGCGGCCATCACGGTGGGGCATGGAAGATCGCCTATGCCGACTTCGTGACCGCGATGATGGCGTTCTTCCTGCTGATGTGGCTGCTGGGGTCGACTGCCAAGGGCGACCTTGAAGGGATTTCGGATTATTTCAAGACGCCGCTCAAGGTGGCCATGCAAGGGGGCTCCGGCAGCGGCGACAGCTCCAGCGTCATCAAGGGCGGCGGTGCTGACTTCACGCGCAAGTCCGGGCAGGTGAAGAAAGGCGAGACCGCAGCCGAGAAGAAATCCTACAACCTGAAGGCGGCGCAGGCCGAACTGGAACGCCGTGAGGCGGAAAAGCTGAAGCAGCTGAAAAAAAGCCTGGAACAGGCGATCGACGCCAACCCCACGCTGAAACAGTTCAAGCGGCAACTGCTGATCGACATCACCAGCGAAGGCCTCCGCATCCAGATTGTCGACGAGCAGAACCGACCCATGTTCAACCTGGCCAGCGCCGAGCTGCAGCCTTACACCAAGATCATCCTGCACGAGATCGGCCAGGTGCTGAACGATGTGCAGAACCGCGTCAGCCTGTCGGGCCACACCGATGCCACGCCGTATGCCAACCGCGGGCGCGGCTACAGCAACTGGGAACTGTCGGCCGATCGCGCCAACGCCTCGCGGCGCGAATTGATCGCTGGGGGCATGGACGAAGAGAAGATGCTGCGGGTGGTCGGGCTGGCCTCATCGGTGCCGTTCAACCAGGCCGCGCCCCACGATCCGGTCAATCGCCGCATCAGCATCATCGTGATGAACAAGCGCACCGAGGAAGCCGTCACCAAGGAAGCCTCCGGCGTCAGCGTCGCCGACGAGACCGAGGCGCGCAGCGAAATCGGGAAAATCGGCACCACCCCCGCTGACCCCGCGCCGCTTGGCGCAAAATAGCAGGCCAAATCTACCTTTATTCCCCTGATTGCCCGTGCCGGGCATGACTAATAATTCAGCCTGAAGAAAGCCCGTCTCCAGCAGTTGCGAGAGGCGAGCCCCCCTCCAACAGGTGAAATCAGGGATGGCTGAAGAAAGCGATCAGGAACGGACAGAACCAGCCTCGCCACAGCGGCTGCAGAAGGCGCGTGAAGACGGCCAGGTCGTGCAATCGCGCGAGCTGGCCACCTTTGTCGTGCTGATGACCGGTGGCGCGACCCTGTGGATGATGGGCAGCGGCCTGGGCCAGACCCTGTCGCATATCGTGCACGACGGCCTGCAGTTCGATCCGGCTATCGCCCGCGACAGCTCGCACGTCATGGCGCAGCTGTCGAACCAGTTTTTTGAAGCGGCCCTGGCGCTGGCGCCCTTCCTGGCCCTGGTGGTGATCGCCACCCTGGCATCGCCGCTGCTGCTGCGCGGCTGGCTGTTCAGCGCCAAGGCATTTGCGCCGAAGTTCGATCGTCTGAACCCGCTGTCGGGCATCAAGCGCATGTTTTCCAGCCAGGGGCTGATCGAGCTGGTCAAGTCGCTGGCCAAGGTCGGCTTGCTGGGCGGGATCGCTGCCTGGCTGATCTGGTCCAACCTCGGCGCGATTTTTTCGCTCAGCCTGGAATCGCCGTCACTCGCCATCCAGCACATGGGCGACCTCATCGGCAAGGTGTTCCTGCTGGCCTCGGGCGCGATGATTTTCATCGTCGTGATCGATCTGCCGTATCAGCTCTGGAGCTTCTATAACAAGCTCAAGATGACCAAGGAGGAGCTGCGCCAGGAATCCAAGGAATCGGAAGGCGATCCGCACCTCAAGGCGCACATCCGTGCCCAGCAGCGTGAAATGGCACGTCACCGCATGATGGCCGAGATCCCCACCGCCGATGTGGTGGTGACCAACCCGACCCATTACGCCGTCGCCCTCAAATACAGCGAAGGCAAGATGCGCGCGCCGCGCGTGGTGGCCAAAGGCGCTGACGCCGTTGCCGCCCGCATCCGCGAACTGGCCGCCGAGCACCAGGTGCCGCTGCTGGAAGCGCCGCCGCTGGCGCGTGCGCTGTTCCGCCACACCGAACTCGGCGACGAAATTCCGGCCACGCTCTACGCAGCCGTGGCCGAAGTGCTGGCCTACGTGTTCCAGCTGCGCCATTTCCAGCAGGTGGGCGGCGTCTACCCCGATGCGCCGACCGCCTTGCCGGTTCCGCCCGAACTTGACCCGCTGCAGGCCACCGCGTGAACGGCACCCTGAGCTTCTCCAACCTCTTCAGCGGCGCCAATGTCCGCACGCTGGCCGCGCCGACTTTCATCGTCCTCATCCTGGCGATGCTGGTGTTGCCGCTGCCGTCGTTTGCGCTGGACATGCTGTTCACCTTCAATATCGCGCTCTCCATCATGGTGTTGCTGGTGAGCCTGTCGACCAAGAAGGCGCTCGAATTTGCGGCCTTTCCCACGGTGCTGCTGCTCTCCACCTTGCTGCGCCTGTCGCTCAATGTGGCCTCCACCCGTGTGGTGCTGCTGGAAGGCCACACCGGGCCGGATGCTGCAGGCAAGGTGATCGAAGCCTTCGGTCATTTCCTGGTCGGCGGCGATTACACGGTGGGCATCATCGTGTTCGTCATCCTGGTGGTAATCAACTTCATCGTCATCACCAAGGGCGCCGGCCGTATCGCCGAGGTCAGCGCGCGCTTCACCCTCGACGCCATGCCGGGCAAGCAGATGGCAATCGATGCCGACCTCAACGCCGGCCTGGTCGACGAAAACGAGGCACGCCGCCGGCGCGCCGAGATCGCCCAGGAAGCCGACTTTTACGGCTCGATGGACGGTGCTTCGAAATTCGTGCGCGGCGACGCCATCGCCGGCATCCTGATTCTGGTGATCAACATCGTCGGCGGCCTGCTCATCGGCGTGATGCAGCACGACCTGTCGCTGGCCGATGCGGCGCGCAACTACACCCTGCTGGCGATTGGCGACGGCCTGGTGGCACAGATTCCGGCGCTGGTCATATCGATCGCTGCCGGCATCATCGTCAGCCGCGTCAGCACCGAAGAGGACATCGCCGGCCAGATGATGTCCAACGTCTTCAACAAGACGCAGGCGCTCTATATCACCGCCGCGATCCTCGGCATGATGGGCATGATCCCGGGGATGCCGAACTTCGCCTTCCTGCTGCTGGCGGGCGGCATGGTGTGGCTGGCCTACAAGGGCAGCAAGCGGCAACAGGCGGCCGAGGCCGCGCCGGACGTGCAGACTGCGCCCGTCGCCGCGGTCGAAAGCCAGGAAGCCAGCTGGGAAGATGTCGCGCCCATCGACACGCTGGGGCTGGAAGTCGGCTACCGCCTGATCCCGCTGGTGGACAGCGCCGCCGATGGCGAGCTGGTGCGCCGCATCAAGGGCATCCGCAAGAAATTCGCCCGCGAAATCGGCTTCCTGCCGCCCGCCGTGCATATCCGCGACAACCTCGAGATCAATCCGAACAGCTACCGCATCACCCTCAAGGGTGTGGAAATCGGCAGCGGCGAAGTCCGTACCGGCCTGTTTCTCGCCATCGATCCGGGCAACATCACCGCCAGCCTGCCGGGCGTCACCACCCGCGATCCCGCGTTCGGCCTGCCGGCGGTGTGGATCGAATCAACCCTGCGCGAACAGGCACAGGCCATGGGCTACACTGTGGTCGACCCCGGCACCGTGGTCGCCACCCATCTGAATCATCTGGTGACCCTGCATGCCGCCGAGCTGCTGGGCCGCCAGGAAGCGCAGGCGCTGCTCGACCACCTGGGCAAGAGCGCGCCCAAGCTGGTGGAAGACCTGGTGCCGAAAATGTTGACGCTCTCCACCGTGCAGAAAGTATTGCAAAACCTGCTCATCGAAGGCGTGGCCATCCGCGACATGCGGACCGTCATCGACACCCTGCTGGAGCATGCCGCGCGGGTGCAGGATCCAAACGAACTCACCGCGCTGGTGCGGGTGGCGCTGGGCCGCTCGATCGTCCAGCAGATTTACGGCTCGGTCAATGAACTGCCGGTGATCACACTGGATCAGGGCCTGGAACGCCTGCTGTTGCAGACCCTGCAGGTCGGCAATGATGCCGCCGGCATGGAGCCGGGACTGGCCGACACCCTGCTGGAACGGACCCAGACCTCGACGCAGCGTCAAGAGGCGCTGGGCCACCCCCCCGTATTGCTGACGCCGGCCGTGCTGCGTCCGCTACTTGCACGTTTCCTG
>DATMWS010000142.1:0-4248 GCA_035562135.1 Thiobacillus sp.
CGCCACATCGCCGGGCTGCCCGGCGTGCTCTCGGTCGAGATCAACTACGCCACGCGGCGCGCGCGGGTGCGCTGGGACAACAGCAGCATCCAGCTGTCGGCGATTCTCAAGGCCGTGTCCGACATCGGCTACATCGCTCACCCCTTCGATCCCGGCCGCTCCGACGACATCTACAAGCGCGAGCGCAACACGGCGATCAAGCGGCTGGCGATCGCGGGACTCGGCATGATGCAGGTGATGATGTACGCGCTGCCAACCTACACCGCCACCGACATGACCGACGAGATCCGGCTGCTGATGAGTTGGGCAAGCCTGATCCTCACCATCCCGGTGGTGGGTTATTCGGCATGGCCCTTCTTCATCGGCGCCTGGCGCGACTTCAAGCGGCGCATGCTGGGGATGGATGTGCCGGTGGCGCTGGGCGTGGGCACCGCCTTCGTCGCCAGCGTCTACAGCACGTTCTCCGGACACGGCGAGGTGTATTACGACTCGGTCACCATGTTCATCTTCCTGCTGCTGACCGGACGCTTTCTCGAAATGAACGCACGCCGCCGCGCCGGCGCCGCGGTGGAGGAACTGGTGAAGCTCATCCCTGCTGCCACCACGCGGCTGCCCAACTGGCCGGCGCGCGACGAGGAGCAGGTGCCGGTGGCGCGGCTGGCGGTAGGCGACCACGTGCTGGTGCGCCCCGGCGAGACGCTGCCCGCCGACGGCGAGGTGGTCGAGGGCGACAGCGCAGTGAGCGAGGCCATGCTCACCGGCGAATCGCTGCCGGTATCCAAGACCGTGCAGTCGAAAGTGGTCGGCGGCAGCCTCAACCAGGCCAGCCCTCTGGTGGTGCGGGTCGACAAGCTCGGCGCCGACACCCGACTGGCGTCCATCGTGCGCCTGCTCGACCGCGCACAAAGCGAAAAGCCGCGCATCGGCCAGCTGGCCGATCGCGCCGCCGCCTGGTTCGTCGGCCTGCTGCTGGTGATTACGGTCGCGGTGGGTCTCGTCTGGTACGCCATCGATCCGTCGAAAGTGCTGTGGATCGTGGTGTCGATCCTGGTCGTCACCTGTCCCTGCGCGCTGGGCCTCGCCACCCCCGCCGCGCTCACCACCGCCACCGGGCGGCTCACGCGGCTGGGCCTGCTGACCACACGCGGCCACGCGCTGGAAACGCTGGCGCGCGCCACCGACCTGGTGTTCGACAAGACCGGCACGCTCACCCACGGCCGCCTATCCGTGCGCCGCGTGATGCCGCTGGGTGGACGCAGCGCGGAAGAAGTCAGCGCGATCGCCGCCGCACTCGAAGCCGGCTCCGAGCATCCCATCGCGTGCGCCCTGCGCCAGGCTGCCACATCGACAACCATTGCCAGCGGAATCCGCAACACCCCGGGGCGCGGCGTCGAGGGCATGCTCAACGGCCGCACCTATCGCCTGGGCTCGCCGCGCTTTGCCGCCGCCGGCGAGACGCCACCCGAATCCGCTGGCGGCGCGCACCCGGGAAGCGGGCACCAGAGCTGGGTCGCGCTGGCGGAAGAGAACGAATTGATCGCCTGGTTTGCGCTGGCCGACACGCCACGCGCGGACGCCCCCGCCGCGCTCGCCGCGCTGCGGCAGCAGGGGCTGCGCCTGCACCTGTTGTCGGGCGACGCCGAGGGCGCGGTGAGAACCACTGCGCAGCAGCTCGGCATCACCGACTGGCACGCCGGCGCGCTGCCGGAAGACAAGCTCGCCTACGTCAAGGCGCTTCAGCAGCAGGGCCGCATCGTCGCCATGGTGGGCGACGGCATCAACGACGCCCCGGTGCTGGCCGGCGCACAGGTGTCGATCGCCATGGGCGAAGGCGCCGACGTCGCGCAGGCCGCCGCCGACATGGTGATGCTCGGCAGCCGCCTCGCCACCCTGTCCGAAGGCGTCGCGCTCGCCCGCAAGACCCAGCAGATCATCCGCCAGAACCTGGGCTGGGCGCTCGGCTACAACCTCATCGCCATCCCTGCCGCCGCGCTCGGCTACGTCACGCCGTGGCTCGCCGGCATCGGCATGTCGGCCAGCTCGCTGCTGGTGGTGCTGAACGCGCTGCGGCTCAGCGATTTCAAACAGCCCGCCGACGCTGCGAATCCCAAGCTTCAAGTTTCAAGTTTCAAGCCTCAAGTTCCAGGCACCTGAACATGGACATCCTGATCCTGCTGATTCCCCTGAGCCTCGTCCTCGTCGGCGTCATCGCCTGGGTCATGCTGTGGGCCGCCAGAAGCGGCCAGTTCGACGACCTCGAAGGGCCAGCGCACAGCGTCATCATGGACGACGACAACCCGCCCAAATCCGACGACGCCCCCAAGCCCTAAAGTAGACGCGTCCTGGTCAGAAGCGATCCACCCACACCACCTCGTCCATGGGCAGTTGGCCTGCCCTGGGCCACGGCTCCCGAACACCCTTGCCGAGGGCGACGAACATCGAAATGACATGCCCCTCGGGCAATTGGATCAACTTCGCGACTTCATCGAAATCCGACAAATCCATTGGGCATGAGTCATACCCCATCTCCCTGGCGGCAAGCATCAATGTCTGGGCTGCAATGCCGCATGACCGCATCGCTTCATCACGCTGGGTTTGGGGCCGTCCACGGTAATACTCGCCTATGGCGGCGACCACGCCCTCGCGGACGTCATCAGCCGCATTTTTCCAATAGCGATCGGGTTCCTTTTCCCACGCGTTGACGTCCGCACAAATGACCACCAACAATGAAGCCTCCGTAATTTGCGGTTGCATCCAAGACACCGCACGAATGGCTTCGCGCAATTGCGGGTTTCGCACCAGAACGAATCGCCAGTGCTGGATGTTGAAAGCGGTCGGGGAAAGCAAAGCCAAGGACATGAGTGCTTCAATTTCACGGTCGGTCATCGTGTGGTTGGGATCGAATTGTTTGATCGCGCGCCGTGTTTCGATTGCGGTTCTGACATCCATGCTCTACTCCTGGTGGGTGATATGGCCCAATGCCGGAACCATGCTATCGAAGAGATTCCATCTGTGTAAGTATGCACATTCATGCCATGTACTTACATTTTGTATACCAAGGGAATGTAGATGCGTCACAAGCGTTACGACTGCGACTTTGGATGCCCGGTCGAGGCCTGCGTCGAAGTGATCGGCGGCAAATGGAAAGGGGTCATCCTGTTTCATCTGCTGGGCGGCACCAAACGGTTCAATGAGCTATCGCGACTGATGCCTGCGGTGACCCAAAGAATGCTGACCCGGCAGTTGCGGGAACTGGAAGCCGATCAGGTGGTGGCGCGCAAGGTGTATCCGGAAGTCCCACCAAAAGTCGAATACTCGCTGACGGCGTTCGGAAAAACGCTTGAGCCCGTGCTGAGAACGCTTCAGGGTTGGGGCGTAAACTATCTGGAGCAGATCACCCAAATCAGAAAGGAACGCGCATAGCAGGGCGCGCCCATGGGTGCGCCCTCACCCGAACGGTGAGGGCTATCGCAGACAGAAAAAGTGTTCCTGAAGAAACCCAATTCAACATGAGCGTGCCCATCCTCTGGTATTTCGCCGACCCGATGTGTTCGTGGTGCTGGGGCTTTTCGCCGGTGATCGAGACGCTGCGCGAGGAATACCGCGAACGCGTGAAGATCGCGCTGGTGCTGGGCGGCCTGCGGCCGGGTGAAACCGCGCCGCTAACGGCAGCCGGGCGCGAGGACATCCTGCATCACTGGCATCAGGTGCACGCCCGCACCAGTCAGCCCTTCCGTTTCGAGAACGCGCTGCCGCCAGGCTTCGTGTACGACACCGAGCCCGCCAGCCGCGCCGTGGTGACGGTGGGTGGGCTCGATCCCACGCTGATCTTCCCGCTGTTCAAGTCGATCCAGAGTGCTTTCTATGCCGCAGGGCGCGACGTCACGCAGTCCGGCGTGCTCGCCGATCTGGCGGCGGAACTCGGCGTCGATGCCACCGCGTTTCTGCAGGCGTTCGACAGCGACGCCGCCCGCGCCAACACCCAGGCGCATTTCCGGCAGGCACGGCAGGCCGGGGTGCGCGGCTTCCCCGCGCTGATCCTGCAGCAGGATGCCCGACTGCAGACGGTCAGCAGCGGCTGCCAGCCGCTGGACACGGTGCGCGCGTCAATTGATACGTGTCTCGCCACATCATGAATGCAGCCTTCCGGCTCGTCGCTGCACTATGGCTGATGCCCGCAGCCAGCGTACTCGCTGATAGCGGCCCGCTGCCCGCGATGATCGACGCCCACGCGCACTACTCCACGCC
>DATMWS010000143.1:0-21284 GCA_035562135.1 Thiobacillus sp.
CCTTTCCCAAGGAAATCACCGGGCTCGACGACCGACTGAAATCGCGCTTCGCCTGGGGCTTGACGGTAGCCGTCGAGCCGCCGGAACTGGAAATGAGGGTGGCCATCCTGCTGGCCAAGGCACAAGCGGAAAATACCAAGCTCGACGAGAATGTCGCCTTCTTCATTGCCAAGCAGGTGCGCTCCAACGTGCGCGAACTGGAAGGCGCCCTGAAACGGGTGATTGCATTCTCCCGCTTTCATGAAAAACCCATCACGCTGGAACTGGTGAAGGAAGCGCTGCGCGATCTCATCGCATCGACCTCGCGTATCGTCTCGATTGAGAACATCCAGAAAACCGTCGCCGACTTTTACAAAATCAAGGTTGCCGACATGTTTTCCAAGAAACGCACACGCAATCTGGCGCGTCCACGCCAGATTGCAATGGCGCTGGCGAAGGAACTCACCAACCAGAGCCTGCCGGAGATCGGCGAATCGTTCGGCGGGCGCGACCACACAACGGTCATTCACGCCTGCCGCAAAGTGGCCGAACTGCGCGAGACCCAAGCCGACATCGGACGCGACTATCTGGTGTTATTACAAAGCCTGACTGGCTGAGGATGAAATGTGGATAAAGCGATTCGTGCGTAGTTCGGGGGAAATTCATCCCCACCCCTCCCACGTTGCCAAGGCTTTACCCACACCCAAAAAACAATAACAAGGTTTTGTTTTAATTGAGAAAATCAACTTATCCCCAGTTTTAGGCCGCCTTTATTATGATTCTCAGGAATATATAAATGCTATTAGTACAAAGCGAACGCAACGCCCTTCTGGCTTCTCTCTCTGCTGTTGTAGGGGTAGTCGAGCGGCGTCACACCCTGCCCATCCTGTCCAATCTTCTGATCGAGAAAAAAGCGGGCAAGCTGACCTTGCTGGCGACCGATCTGGAATTGCAGGTCAGCACGCAGCTGGAAAACGCGGAAGTGGGCGAAGACTTCGCCATCACCATCGCCGCACGCAAGCTGTTTGACATCGTGCGTGCGCTACCCGACTCCGCCAAGGTCAAGCTCGACACCAAGGACAGTCAGGTGGTGGTGAGCGCGGGCAAGTCGCGCTTCACCCTGCAAACGCTGCCCGCTGCGGATTTTCCGCGGATCGAAACAGGCGCAGGGCTGGGCGAGGCGATCCGCCTGCCGCAAAAAACGCTGAAACGCCTGTTGCAACTGGTGCAGTTCGCCATGGCAAGCCAGGATATCCGGTATTACCTCAACGGCATGCTGCTGGTGCTGGATGGCAAACAATTGCGCGTGGTTGCCACCGATGGCCATCGTCTGAGCTATGCAGAAACCCAGCTGGAAACCGAAGCCGGAGTGCGCGAAGTCATCATTCCGCGCAAGACCGTGGTCGAACTCTCCAAGCTCTTGAGCGAGGTGGAGGATCCGGTCGAGCTGCGCATCGGCGCCAATCAGGTCACCATCACCCTGTCAGGTACCGAACTGGTGACCAAGGTGGTGGACGGCAAATTCCCCGACTACCATCGTGTTATCCCGGCCAGCCAGCCGCGCCACCTCAAGGCGAACCGTCAGAGCGTGATACAGGCCTTGCAGCGTGCGGCGATTTTGTCGAACGAGAAATTTCGCGGCGTGCGCCTGGTGATGAGCGAGAACACCCTGGGCATTGTCTGCAACAACAACGAACAGGAAGAGGCCGCGGATGAAATCGAAGTCAGCTACAACGGCGACCCGCTGGACGTCGGCTTCAACGTGACTTATCTACTCGATGGCCTGGGCGCACTCAATAGCGAAGAAATCACCCTGTCGCTGGGCGATGCCAACAGCAGCATGCTGCTGACCAGCGAAGGCGAAGCCGGCTTCAAGTATGTCGTGATGCCGATGCGTATCTGAGCCGGACGATACTCCCCCCACACTTTGCAATGACCGATAGGAACACCATGAGCGACAAGCCCGACAACGTCAACGACGGTTACGATGAAGACAGCATCCAGCAGCTGGAAGGCCTGGAAGCGGTGCGCAAGCGCCCCGGCATGTACATCGGCGATACCTCCGACGGCTCCGGCCTGCACCACATGGTGTTCGAAGTGATGGACAACGCCATCGACGAGGCGCTGGCCGGCTATTGCGACGATATCAAGGTCATCATCCACCCCGATAACTCCATCTCGGTTTCCGACAACGGGCGCGGTATTCCGGTCGGGATCAAGTTCGACGACAAACACGAGCCCAAGCGCAGCGCGGCCGAAATCGTCATGACCGTGCTGCACGCCGGCGGCAAGTTCAACCAGAACAGCTACAAGGTGTCGGGCGGCCTGCACGGCGTCGGCGTGTCGTGCGTCAACGGCCTGTCGAAATGGCTGAAGCTGATCGTGCGTCGCGACGGCAAGAAATACATCATGGAATTCAATCGCGGCAAGGTCGAAGACCGAGAAATCGACATCCAGAAAGGCGTCGAAGTGTCACCGATGAAAGTGGTCGGCGACACCCAGAATCGCGGCACCGAAGTGCACTTTCTGGCCGACGAGGAAATCTTCGGCAAGGTCGAATTTCACTATGACATCCTCGCCAAGCGCATCCGCGAACTGTCGTTCCTCAACAACGGGGTGAAGATCGAGCTGATCGATCATCGCGACGGCAAGAGTGAAAACTTTGCGCATTCGGGCGGCGTCAAGGGCTTCGTCGAATACATCAACCGGGTCAAATCGGTGCTGCACCCCAAGGTATTCAGCGCGATTGGCGAAAAGGACGGCATGACCGTCGAAGTCGCCATGCAGTGGAACGACAGCTATTCCGAAACGGTGCAGTGTTTCACCAACAACATTCCACAGCGTGATGGCGGCAGCCACCTGACCGGCCTGCGCATGGCGATGACGCGGGTGCTGAACAAATACATCGAGGAAAACGAGCTGGCAAAAAAAGCCAAGGTCGAAACCACCGGTGACGACATGCGCGAAGGCCTGACCTGCGTGCTGTCGGTCAAGGTTCCCGATCCAAAATTCTCGTCGCAGACCAAGGACAAGCTGGTGTCCAGCGAAGTGCAGCCGGTGGTGCAGGAAATCGTCGGCCAGAAGCTCGCCGAATTTCTGCAGGAAAACCCCAGCGACGCCAAGCTCCTGTGCAGCAAGATCATCGATGCCGCGCGCGCACGCGACGCCGCACGCAAGGCGCGTGAAATTACGCGCCGCAAAGGGGTCATGGACGGTCTGGGCCTGCCCGGAAAGCTGGCCGACTGCCAGGAAAAAGACCCATCGCTGTGCGAAATTTATCTGGTCGAGGGCGATTCAGCGGGTGGTTCGGCCAAGCAGGGACGCGATCGAAAATTCCAAGCCATCCTGCCACTCAAGGGCAAGATCCTCAACGTCGAACGCGCACGTTTCGACAAGGTCATCGGTAGCCAGGAAATCGCCACGTTGATCACTGCGCTCGGTACCAGCATCGGCAAGGACGATTACAATCCGGACAAGCTGCGCTACCACCGCATCATCATCATGACCGATGCTGACGTCGACGGCGCGCACATCCGCACCCTGCTGCTGACCTTCTTCTATCGTCAGATGCCCGAGCTGGTCGAGCGCGGCCACATCTACATCGCTCAGCCACCGCTGTACAAGGTCAAGCATGGGCGGTCCGAGCGCTACATCAAGGATGAACACGCGTTCAAGGAGCACCTGATGGCCGAGGCGATGAAGGACGCCGAACTGACCCCGATGGACGGCGCCATGCCGATAGCGGGGGAAGCGCTGGAGACACTGGCGCGCGAGTACTTCCTCGCTGAGGCAGTATGCGAACGCCTGGCACGCCTGCTGCCCAACGACGTGCTGCAGGCCCTGATGCGCATTCCGCGTTTGAGCCTGGCCGATAGTGGAGCCGCCATGCTGAGTGAGGCGAGCCTGGGCGCGGCGCTGGACGCACAGAAATACGAGATCGCTGCCGAATTCATTAGTGAAACCGACAGTCACCGCCTGCGCATCACCCGTCATTCCCACGGCAACACCTATGTCAACTTCCTCGAAGCGGATCTGCTCGAATCTGGCGATTACAATCAGCTCGTCAAAGTCGGCGACCTGCTGCGCGACCTGATCGGCCTGGGCGCACGCGCCAGGCGCGGCGAGAAGGAAGCCCCGGTGCAAAGTTTCCGCGAGGCAATGGACTGGTTCCTGGCTGAAGTCAAACGCGGCATGAGCATCCAACGCTATAAGGGACTGGGGGAAATGAATCCCGCGCAGCTGTGGGAAACGACCATGGATCCCAAGGTGCGCCGACTGATGAAGGTGCAGATCGACGATGTGATTTCAGCTGACCAGATTTTCACCACCCTGATGGGGGACGAAGTCGAACCGCGTCGCAATTTCATCGAAACCAATGCGCTGGGGGTTCGCAACCTGGACGTATAAATTCGGGTGGTTACCCCCTGAGAACCCAAAAAAAGCCCGGCAATGCCGGGCTTTTTACTCAGAAGTCACTACACGCTCGTCATGACATCGTTGAATGTCAGGCCTGCGCCACGCCCTACAAATCAAGCTGATACCAGCGGATTGTTTAACCAGGTCTGTAGCGTGGCGCGTAAACGGTCTTCCTGAACCGGCAGGGTGAAGGCGGCGTCAATGCGCAGACGGGCGCTGACCTTATCCAGCACCGCCTGATGAGCCGTTTCATAAAAAACCAGAATACGAGTATTCGGTGCGCTTTGCACTGCGGCCAGCAGGGACTCGAGGTTGGACAGGCGGTCGCGAAAATCGGTCTGGTGATAAAAGTCCGCCACGATGACGGCGGGCGGGTTTATGCGTACCAGGCTGATGGCCTTGCGCTCCGACCATTCAGTGACTACAGCGTAGCCCAGTTCCTGATACAGCTTTTTGTAGCCAGCCGTGCCGATGAAGGCGTTAACCACGAGCAGGCCGGGGAGCGAACTCATGCAGTGGCTTTTTTGCGGGCCGGCTTTTTGGTCGTGGCGGGGGCCTTTTTGCTGGCTGCCTTTTTAACGGCGGGCTTTTTCGGTTCCTTGGCGTCGCTGGATTTCACTTTCTTCGCTGCAGTGGGTTTGGCCGCGGCTTTTTTCACCGGCTTCTTGGCCGGGCCCTTGGCAACGCGCGCGGCGATCAGCGCAAGCGCCTCGTCCAGGGTGATTTCTTCCGGCGTGATGTCCTTCGGCAGGGTGGCGTTGGTACTGCCGTGCTTCACATAGGGGCCGTAGCGGCCACTGCGTACGGTGATGTCCTTGCCATCCTCCGGGTGCGGGCCCAGGTTTTTCAACAGCGAGGCGGCCGAGTCGGCGCCGCGCGGCTCGCGCTCCATCGCCAGCACTTCGAGTGCACGCGGCAGATCGATTTCGTACACGCTGTCGGTCTTGGGAATCGACTTGAACTTGCCGTCGTGTAGCAGATACGGCCCGAAGCGGCCGTTGTTGGCGACGATCGGCAGCCCGGTAACCGGATGGTGGCCCACTTCGCGCGGCAGCGAGAGAAATTTCAGCGCCAGTTCGAGCGTCGCATTTTCCAGCGGAATGTCCTTCGGCCACGAAGCGCGGCGCGGCTTGGGCGCCTTCTTGTCCTCCGGCATTTCGCCGATCTGCACATAGGGACCGAAACGCCCGGAGAGCAATTTGACATCAAGGCCCGAGGCCGGGTCCTGGCCCAGGATGTTGTCGCCCTCGGCGGTGGCCGCATGCAGCGGCCGCGTGTAATCGCATTCCGGGTAGCCGGAACAGCCGATGAACAGGCCGCGCTTGCTTGCCTGCATGAACAGTGGTTTGCTGCACTTGGGGCAGGCCTCCGGGATCGGGCAGCCGCGCTCAACGTCCTGCTTGGCCTTCAGATCGCCGCCGAATTCCTGCCAGAATTCGCCCAACAGGCGCGTCCATACCCGTTTGCCGTTCGACACGTCGTCGAGCTTGTCCTCCAGCTTGGCGGTGAAGTCGTAATCGACATAGTGGTTGAAATGCCGGGTGAGAAAACAGCTGACCAGACGGCCGATGTCGGTCGGCTGAAAGCGCTTCTTTTCCAGCACCACATATTCGCGATCCTGCAGGGTGGAAATGATACTGGCATAGGTTGAAGGCCGGCCGATGCCGTATTCCTCCAGCGCCTTCACCAGACTGGCTTCCGTGTAGCGGGGCGGCGGCTGGGTGAAATGTTGTTCGCCGTAGAGCTTGTCGACCGGCAGAGTTTCGCTTTCGACGAGCGCGGGCAGCTTGGATTCTTCCTCGTCCTCGTCGTCCTGATATACCGCCAGAAACCCGGCAAACGCCAGCGTCTGGCCGGTAGCGCGAAAGGTGCCCTCGCCCACCGTGATGTCGGCGGCGACGGTATCGAACTGCGCTGCCGTCATCTGGCAGGCGACGGTGCGCTTCCAGATCAGTTCGTAGAGCCTGGCCTGATCATGCGAGAGAAACGGCTTCACCGCCTCGGGCGCGCGGATCACCGAGGTCGGACGCACGGCCTCGTGCGCTTCCTGCGCGTTCTTGGTTTTGGCCTTGTAATGCAGCGCGGCCGGCGGCAGAAAATCCTTGTCGAAGTTGGCGCCCACATACTTTCGGATATCGGTGATCGCTTCTTGCGCCAGGTTCACCGAGTCGGTACGCATGTAGGTGATGAGGCCGACCGGGCCTTCGCCGAGGTCAATCCCTTCGTATAGCTGCTGGGCGGTGCGCATCACGCGGTCGGTGGTCATCCCGAGCTGACGCACGCCGGCCTGCTGCAGCGTCGAGGTGGTGAATGGGGCGCCGGGATGGCGCGCGCGGCGCTTCTTTTCGATGCGCATCACCGTGGCATCGCGGCCTTCCAGCATCGCCAGCCATTCCTTGCTGCGCGCCTCGTGCTCGACCGTGAACTGCTCGACCTTTTCGCCCTTGAAGTGGGTGAGCTTGGCGATGAACGCCTGCGCGCCCTTGTGGGTGTCGAGGTGCAGTGTCCAGTATTCGCGCGGCACGAAGGCTTCGATTTCCTCCTCGCGCTCGACGATCATCCGCAACGCGGGCGACTGCACGCGGCCGGCACTCAGGCCCGGACTGATCTTGCGCCATAGCAACGGCGACAGGTTGAAGCCCACCAGATAATCCAGCGCGCGCCGCGCCTGTTGCGCGTCAACCAGGTCGGTCGCGATCTCACGCGGGTTGCGCACCGCATCCTGGACGGCGGATTCGGTGATTTCGTAAAATGCCACCCGCTTCATCGGCGTCTTGACCTTGCGCTCCTTGAGGATTTCGCTGATGTGCCAGGAAATGGCCTCGCCTTCGCGGTCCGGGTCGGTTGCCAGCAACACTTCGTCGGCCTTTTTGGCGGCCTTGACGATGGCTTCGACGTGCTTGGCGTTACGTTCGATGACCTGGTATTTCATGTGGAAATTTTCGGTATCGACCGCGCCGGTTTTCGGCTCCAGGTCGCGCACGTGGCCGTAGCTGGCGAGAATTTCGTAGTCTGCGCCGAGGTATTTTTTCAGCGTTTTGGATTTTGACGGCGATTCGACGATGACGAGTTTGGACATGGTTATGTGGTTTAGTGCAGACGTCCTGGCTCGTGGTTCAGCAGCATGTCTTCCAGGTGGGTGAAATGTTCGATCAGCCCGCGGCTCCATAGCACGATCAGCGTCATCCAGCGCACGTGATCCGGTTCGATGTCTTCGCCGCCCAGCGCCATGAGCCCCGAAATCACCCATTCGCGCGATTCGGGGTCGAGCACCTGAGCGCAGACCAGATAGGCCAACTCGTTACGGCAGGCGTCGTTCAGGCGCTCCAGCTCTTCGGGCGCGTAATGACGGTCGTAGGCTTGTGCAAGCCGTTCGTGGGTGGCGCTGCCGGAGAGGTTGGCGTACCAGTCAAGCGCCGCGTTGATATCGGCTTCTTCAAAACCGGCGGCAAACAGGCGCTTTTCCAGCGCGTCGCGATCGGGCGCCAGCTCCGCCATGCGGAAGCTTTCGTAGAGGTAAACCAGGATGTCGAGCATAGTGTCAGTGGATTTTTTGGTAGCGCCCGCCGGGCAAGGATGCAATATGCCCGTCCAGTTCAAGCGTCAACAGCTTGGCCGAAAGCGCATCCAGCGTCAACCCAGTTCTTTGTGCCAGGCTGTCGAGGGTCGTCGGCGCGCCGTCCAGCGCGTCCAGCACCGGGTCGGACCGGGTTTCTGCCAGCACCGGCGGCGTTAGCCGCTGTTGCCAGGCCAGCTCATCGAGAATGTCGGCGGCGGACTCAACCAGCTTGGCTCCCTGTTTGATCAGCGCATGGCAGCCGCGCGAAAGGGGCGAATGGATCGAGCCGGGAATGGCGAACACGTCGCGCCCCTGTTCGGTCGCCACCCGTGCAGTGATGAGCGAACCACTGTTGGGCGCGGCTTCCACCACCAGCACGCCGCGGCTCAAGCCGCTGATGAGCCGGTTGCGGCGCGGAAAGTGCCCGGGCAGGGGTAACGTGCCGAGCGGGAACTCCGACACAATCAGCCCGTTTCCGGCCAACTGGTGCGCCAGCGCCTTGTTGCGTGCGGGATAAATGCGGTCGAGCCCGGTGCCGATGACGGCGACGCTCGACCCTGCGCCCGCCAGTCCGCCGCGATGCGCCGCCGCGTCGATGCCGAGCGCCAGCCCGCTGACAATGGTGAGCCCGGCGTCGGCCAACGCATGGGCAAACGCCTCGGCGTTACGCACGCCCTGTGGCGTGGCGTTGCGGCTGCCGACAATGCCGAGGCTGGGCTGGTTCAACAGGCTGCGCCGTCCCTTGCAATACAGTAACGCGGGGGGGTCGGCGATCTCCAGCAGGCTGTTCGGGTAGTCCTCGTCCGCCAGCGTCATCAGGCTGTTGCCGGGCTGGGCGAGCCAGGCATGGGTGGCGTCAAGCGATGCGGCGTCAGGTTCGGCCAGCAGCGCGTCGCATTGGGCGGCGGAAAGATGCGCCGTCAGCGCGGCACGGCCGGACGCCAAAACGGCCTCCGGGGAACCGAAGGCCGTTAACAGGCGGATCAGACTGGTGTTGCCGACCCCCGGGGCGAGGGCCAGGCGCAGCCAGGCGTCAAGCACGCTCGATGCGTCGTTCGAGGGCGAGCGCGATCAGGGGTTTTTCACCGTGTCGAGCAGGTAGACGGGCCCATTGGACTGCATGATGAGCGCATAGGCTACGCGGTCATACACGCGATACACCATCAGCAGGCCGCTGCGGGCGTCGGGCAGCTTGACGGCGCGATCACTGCTGTTGCCGAGACAGGTGTTACGGAAGGTGTTGCGCACATCGGCGGCCTGATCGTAGGTCACCTTGCTGTTTTCTTTCAAGCAACGCACGTCGTTGTAGAGCCAGGCGCCGCCGTTGGGAACGCCCGCGGTTTTTTCATTGACCCAGGTCATCCGGTCTTTTTCGTCGCGGGTGAGCGTCACCGCCTGCCCTTCGCGGAACACCGCCAGCACATGGCCGGGTTCCAAGCCGTCGCGGCTGCCCCGGTTAATGACCACGGTCTGATAGCGGCCGCTGTCCGACAGCCCGCCGTAAGCTGAAATGATGCGGCCACTCACCTGGCCTTCCGGTGCGCGCGGAATGTATTCGAAGGTGGTGCTGTCGCTTGCCTCCACCAGCTTGTCCTTGGGCAGGATTTCCTGTGCCGACTGGGTGATGCGGATTTTTTGCGGTGCGCCTTCCACCAGGGTGCGCGCGTCGCCCAGGTATTCGACTTCGTACCCCAGCACCTCGCCGGTTTCCGGGTCTTTTAATACCTTGCCGGGACGCAGCACGTTCCAGTGGGTTACGCCCGCCTTGCCGCCGGTGGCAAACGCGTCGTCTCCTGCTCCCAGCACCACGCGTTCGGCGTTGCTGCCAAGAATGAACGGCGCGTCATCGAACGCCCCTTTGGGCACCACGCGCGGCTGCGACAGGAAGGGGTGGATCACGCGAATGGGGATGGCCGTAATCGCATCACCGCCGATGTCGGTTGCGCGCACGCCGGGCGACAGCTTGACTGTCTGCATGCCGTTATTGCCGCCCTTGACCAGCGACAGGCGCGGTTCCTTGCCGCTGCGGTCGAGCACGACGAGGTCACCGGGGTAAATCCAGTGCGGATTCTTGATCTCCTCGCGGTTCATGTTCCATATCTGCGGCCAACGCCACGGATCCTTGAGGAACCGCCCGGAGATGTCCCACAGGGTGTCGCCTTTGACCACGACGTAAGTGTCGGGCGCGTTGTCCTGCAGTTTCAGGGTGTCGGCCAGCGCGGGCGTGGCCAGCAACAGGGCAAGAGAAAGAACGAGTTGACGCACGGGGGAACCCTCCATTTAGACCTTGTCTAATTCTGCGATGAAAATATACTGTGCGCTTAGCTTACGGCTATCCGCCGCCTTATATTTAGGATCGTGCGCAAACAAACGCAGATTCTGCATCAAAGTGTGCGCCCAGCCCATTCATTCGTAAAGCTTTTATTGATGCGGCCCGATAATGTGTGAGCAACCCATCCGTAACACGAAGGGTGTATCTCGTGGTTCGGTTCGTTGAGCCGCATCAAGAAAATGCTGTTTTGATTATTATTGATTCGGCACGCTTTGCCCCAATTAGCAATTGAGAAACATCCATCTTGCGATCCTCTCCTAACGCCATCGTGCCGAATCAATAATGGCCAGACTCGATATTTTGCATTATCCCGATGTCCGCCTGCACACCGTCGCCAGGTCGGTTGCGGCGGTGGATGCGCGCATCCGGCAACTGATCGACGACATGGCCGAAACCATGTACGCCGCCCCCGGCATCGGGCTGGCCGCCACTCAGGTCGACGTCCACGAACGCGTCATCGTCATCGACATTTCCG
Source organism: Thiobacillus sp. (assembly GCA_035562135.1). Taxonomy (GTDB): domain Bacteria; phylum Pseudomonadota; class Gammaproteobacteria; order Burkholderiales; family Thiobacillaceae; genus Thiobacillus. The sequence goes on from DATMWS010000143.1 coordinate 10,762, forward strand.
AAACCCACGACGAGTTGCGGGTGTTCATCAACCCCGAAATCGTCGCCCAGTCGGGCCGCGAGGAAAGCGAGGAAGGCTGCCTGTCGGTGCCCGGCATATTTGACATGGTGACGCGCGCCGAGCGCGTCACCGTGCGCGCGCTGGATCGCGACGGCAAGTCGTTCGAGCTCAAGGCCGAGGGCCTGCTGGCGGTGTGCATCCAGCACGAAATGGATCACCTGATGGGCAAGGTCTTTGTCGACTACCTGTCCAATCTCAAGCGCAACCGCATCAAGGCCAAACTGCTCAAACAGGCGCGCGAACACCGGCCCAACGCCGCGCCGGTGCGCGCGTCGCTCTGAGCCGGCCCCGTGCGCATTATCTTTGCCGGCACGCCGCCGTTCGCGGCGGCCGCCCTGAACGCCCTGGCGGATGCCGGGCACGACATCCCCCTGGTGCTGACCCAGCCCGACCGGCCTGCCGGGCGTGGCATGAAGCTCACCCCCAGCGCGGTCAAGCAGGCGGCGCTGGCGCGCGGGTTGCCGCTCTATCAACCCAGCAGCCTGAAAACACCCGAAGCCCAGGCTGAACTGCGAGCGGCGGATGCCGACGTCATGGTGGTTGCCGCCTATGGCTTGATTTTGCCGCCAGCGGTACTGGACCTGCCGCGCTTCGGCTGCCTCAATATCCACGCCTCGCTGCTGCCGCGCTGGCGTGGCGCGGCACCGATCCAGCGCGCGATTCTGGCGGGCGACACAGAAACCGGTATCACCATCATGCAGATGGACGCCGGCCTCGACACCGGCGCGATGCTCTCCAAAACGGCGGTGCCGATCCGCGACAGCGACAGCGCGGCCAGCCTGCACAACGCCCTGGCGGCGGCAGGCGCCAACGCCATTGTTGCGGCGCTGGCGAATTACCCCGCGCTGCTGCCGCAGGCGCAAGACGACGCACAGGCTACCTACGCGGCCAAACTTACCAAGGACGAGGCGAGGCTGGACTGGCGCCAGCCTGCCGACGCCCTGGCACGGGCGGTGCGCGCCTACAATCCGGTGCCCGGCGCCTGGACGCTGTTGGACGGCGCGCCGCTGAAAATCTGGTCGGCGCAGGCGGTCGCCGGCACGGGTGAGCCAGGTACCATTCTGCATGCCGAGGGGGGCCTGCTGGTGGTCGCCTGCGGCAGCGGTGCACTGGCCTTGCAGGAGGTCCAGCCCGCGGGCAGCAAACGGATGACGGCCGCGGCGTTTCGCGCCGGCCGGCCGTTATCGTCCGGAACCCGTTTCGGCCCTTGAGACTGGATCAGGCAGCGCACAGCGTGCTGCCCGACAATCGCGCGCCCTGCTATCATCCGCCGCTCATCGCCGCGGCTGGAACCGAATGAATCAGCAGACTAACCTGGGCATTTCTCACCATGCATAACCTGCAAAAACTGGCTGCCGGCGCGCTCGAAGCGGTACTCGCCGGCGCGGCGCTGCACCAGGTGCTGCCGCAGCGCCTGCAGCAATTGAAAACGCCGGGTGAACGCGGCGCCTTGCAGGACATCGTGTATGGCAGCCTGCGCCAACTGGGGCGCCTGGATGCCTGGCTGGATGCGCTGCTGGAGCGGCCGCTGACCGATCCCGAACTCGGCTGGTTGCTGCGCGTGGCGCTGTATCAGCTGGCCTACACCCGCGCGCCGGCGCACGCCGTGGTGCACAACGCCGTTGCGGCGGCGGGCGAGGGCTGGCGGCGCGGTCTCGCCAATGCGGTGCTGCGCAATTTTCAGCGCCGCCGCGCCGAGCTGGAAAAGCGAGCGGACGAGCAGCCGAGCGCGCGCTGGTCGCACCCCGACTGGTGGATCCAGAAACTGCAAGCCGAGCATCCGGCGCACTGGCAAGGCATTCTCGAGGCCGGCCAGCAGCATCCGCCGTTCACCCTGCGCGTCAACTGTCGGCACGGCGACGTGGCGAGCTATCTGCAGCGCCTGACCGAGGCCGGGCTGCCGGCGCGGCAAACCGGGGCGGACGCTGTCACCCTCGACAAAGCCGTGCCGGTGCACAGCTTGCCGGGCTTTGACCAGGGCGACGTGTCGGTGCAGGACGCCGGCGCGCAGTGGGCGGCGCGCCTGCTTGATGCGCAGCCGGGCGAGCGAGTGCTCGATGCGTGCGCGGCACCCGGCGGCAAGACCGGCCATATCCTGGAACGCGCCGACGTGATGTTGACGGCGCTCGACCTTGACGCCACACGGCTGGCGCGGGTGGAGGAAAACCTCAACCGGCTACAGTTGAATGCCACCCTGACCCAGGGCGATGCCGCGCAGCCTGACGCCTGGTGGGATGGCCAGCCGTTCGACCGCATTGTGGCCGACGTGCCGTGCAGCGCCTCCGGCGTGGTGCGCCGCAACCCCGACATCAAGTGGCTGCGCCGCCCCGACGATATCGCTCAATTTTCCGCGCAGCAGGCCGTTATGCTGGAGGCGCTCTGGCGACTGCTGGCCCCGGGTGGTACATTGCTTTACGCCACCTGCTCGGTCTTCAATGAAGAAAACGATGGGCAAGTGCGTGCGTTCATTGCGCGTCATGCGCAGGACGCCGAACGCTGTCCACTCCCTGAACCTTTGTCCGACGGGTCGCTGCTGCCTGATGCCGAGCATGATGGTTTCTTTTACGCCCTGCTGCGCAAGACTTGACCCGGCGTTGCGCTGGCTGGCCGGACTGTTGCTGGGCTGCTGGCTGGGCGTAGCGGGCAGCGCGCTGGCCAGTGACAAAAGTGCGGTCAAACAGGCCGCCATCCAGGCTGCGCCGCAAGGCTATGTGCTGGATGCGGACGTCAACATCGTGCTTAACCCCACATTGGAAGACGCGCTGACCCGCGGCATCAACCTGCATTTCCTGCTGGAACTGGAACTAACTCGGCCGCGCAACTGGTGGTTTGACGAAGGCATCGCCGAGGCCGAGCGCAAGATGCGGATTTACTACCACCTGCTGCTGCGCCGCTATGTCGTCGAAACCGGCTATACCACCCAGACCGCCGCCACCTTGAGTGAGGCGCTGGCCCTGCTGGGGCGGGTGGACGACTGGCAGGTGCTGGAACGCGGCGCACTCAAAACCGGACGTCGCTACGACGCCCGCCTGCGCCTGCGCCTCGACACCGCGAAACTGCCCAAGCCGCTATCCATCGGCGCGGTCACCGGCGACAAATGGGAACTGGTCACGCCCTGGTACGGCTGGTCGTTTGATGCCCCCGCTGCGCCCCCCGTCTCGCCGCCCTTGCCCTGATGCGTAGTCTGATTGCCGCCGCCCTGATCGTGGGCATCGTGCTGTTGTCCGTGCTGTTTTATGCCAGTGGCGACAGCGGTGCGTTCTCGGACACGCTGCCCACCCTGTTCATCGGCGGCGGGGTGCTCGGCGTGGCGCTGCTGGTGTTGCTGGGCTGGCGCCTGTGGTGGCTGCAAAAACGCATCCGCCGCGGCGTATTCGGCGCCAAACTCACGCTCAAGCTGCTGCTGATGTTTGGCGTCGTTGCCACGCTGCCGGGTCTGGTGGTGTATGGCGCCTCGGTGTTCTTTCTCAATCGTTCGATCGAAACCTGGTTCGACGTGCGGGTCGATAACGCGCTGACCTCCGGCGTTAACCTCGGCCATGCCGCGCTCGACGACCTGCTGCGCGAGCTCGACAAAAAAGCGCAGCGCATGGCGCTGACACTGTCAGACGAAGGCATGGGCTCCATCATCACCAGCCTTTCGACCCTGCGCGAGCAAAGCGCGGTGCAGGAACTGACCCTGTTCGACGAACGCGGCGGCGTCATTGCCCACGTCAGCGGCGAGCGTGGCACCCTGCTGCCGGTGTTGCCGGACCGCGGTGTGCTGTGGCAGGTCCGGCAGCAGAAGCCCTACAGCCGCATCGAGGAAGTGTCCGAACGCGGGCTCATCATGCGTGTCATCGTGCCGGTGTATACCAGCGCGCTGGCCGGCGAAACGCGCGTGCTGCAGCTGGTGCAGCCAGTGCCCGCCAACCTTGCGCGCGATGCGCAGGCGGTGCAACTGGCGTACCAGGAATACCAGCAGATTGCGGTCTCGCGGGTGGGGTTGAAGCGCATCTACGGCGTGGCGCTCACCCTCACCTTGATGCTGGCCCTGTTGATGACCCTGGTGATTGCTTATCTGCTGTCGGAGCGCCTCGGCGCGCCGCTGCGCTCGCTGGCGCGCGGTACCCGTGCCGTGGCCAAGGGCGATTTTTCGCAGATGCCGTCGCTGAAGAGCCGCGACGAACTGGGTGTGCTGATCCAGTCGTTCAACCGCATGACGCGCCAGCTGTCCGACGCGCGCGAACAGGTGGCGCAGAACCATCAGCAGACCGAGCAGGCCAAGGCCTTCCTCGAGCGCGTACTGGCCAACCTGTCGTCCGGCGTGGTGGTGCTCGACGATGCGCTGCGGGTGCGCACCATGAACAGCGCGGCGGCGCAGATTCTCGGGGTGGCGGCCGCAGCGCTCGACGCGCACCCGCTGGCCGAACTGGGTCAGCCGGGCGAGGCATTGCATGCGTTTGGAACCACGGTTGCGGCACGCTTTGCCGAACACGAGGGCGAATGGCAGGAACAGATCGACTATGCGGGTCACGGCGGCAGCCAGTCGCTGCTGCTGCGCGGCACCCGCCTGCCACCCGGGGTCGAGCGCGGCTATGTGCTGGTATTCGACGACGTGACCAAGCTGATCGACGCCGAGCGCAATGCCGCCTGGAGCGAGGTGGCGCGCCGGCTGGCGCACGAGATCAAAAACCCGCTCACCCCGATCCAGTTGTCGGCCGAGCGCATCGCGCGCAAGCTGGACGGCCGGCTGGAAGCGGCGGACGCCGAGTTCCTGGCGCGCGCCACGCAAACCATCGTCAACCAGGTGGCGGCGATGAAAAGCATGGTCGATGCCTTCGCCAACTATGCGCGGATGCCGCGCGCCAAGCTCGAGGCGATCGATCTGAATGCGCTGGTGCGCGAAGTGCTGGCGTTGTACGACGCCAAGGCGCTTGGCTTGCAGCTGCACCTCGATGCCGAGCTGTCGCGCATCGCGGGCGACTCCACATTATTGCGTCAGGTGATCCATAATCTGTTGCAAAATGCGCAGGATGCGCTGACCGGTCACCCTACACCGAGGGTCGAGGTGAGCACGCGCCTCAACAACAATGCGGTTTGTTTGACCGTAACGGACAATGGAGCCGGTTTTCCGGAGCACCTGATGACGCGGCTGTTCGAGCCCTACGCAACCACCAAGGCCAAGGGGACGGGTCTGGGCCTGGCCATCGTTAAAAAAATCGTCGAAGAGCATCACGGCAAAATCCAGATCGAAAATCTCAAAACGGGCGGTGCCGCCATCCGCATTGCACTGCCCGTTTTCGCAGCAGCCGGGGAGAACACGTGAGCGGACATATCCTCGTCGTCGACGACGAAGTGGGCATTCGTGAGTTGTTGTCGGAAATCCTCACCGACGAGGGCTACGACGTGCACCTGGCGGAAAACGCCGAAGCGGCGCGCGCCTTTCGCGCGCTGCGCCGTCCGGACCTGGTCCTGCTCGACATCTGGATGCCCGACACCGATGGAGTGACGCTGCTCAAGGAATGGGCGGCCGGCGGCCAGCTCACCATGCCGGTGGTGATGATGTCCGGCCACGGCACCATCGATACCGCAGTCGAAGCCACCCGGCTCGGCGCCGCCGACTTTCTGGAAAAGCCGGTTTCGCTGGCCAAGCTGATCGACACCGTCGGCAAGGCGATCAAGCGCGGCGTGGCCCTGCCCCGGCGCTTGCCCAGCATGGACTTGTCGGCGCTCGGCAAAAGCCCACTGATCCTTGAACTGAAAAAACGCCTCACCCAGATCGCCGGCAATACCGCGCCGGTCCTGTTGCAGGGCGAGACCGGCAGCGGCTTTGAAATCTGTGCCCGTTTCCTGCACCAGCCCGCCAGCCCGTGGGTCGAAATCAAGGATCGCGCGCGTCTGGTGTCCGACCCGCTAAGCTTTGTCGAGGCGCTCGGCAACGGCACGCTCTATCTGCCCGAAGTGTGCGAGCTCGCGCGCCTGGAGCAGAAAGGCCTGGGACTGCTGCTCGACCGCATCGAGGGCAGCGGCGCCCGCCTGGTGTGCGCCGCCAGCCGCAGCCTCGACGCCATGGTTGCGGCGGGTGAATTCGACAGCCGTCTGTTTTACCGCCTGTCCAGCCTGGCCATCCAGGTGCCGCCGTTGCGCGAGCATCGCGAAGACGTGCCCGAGATCGCCAATTTCATGCTGGTGCAACTGGTGGAGGAAGGCGTTTGTCCGGTGCGGCGGCTGACCACGCCGGCCTTGAACCAGCTGCGCAACTTTGACTGGCCGGGCAACCTGCCGCAGCTCCATAACGTGGTGCGCACGCTGGCGGTCACCGCGCTGTCGAGCGAAATCGACGCCGCCGACGTCAATCGCGTGCTCGCTCCGATGAAGCAGTCGACGCCCGCCGTGGCCCACGGCATCCCGCTCGACATTCCGCTGCGCGAGGCGCGCGATGCCTTCGAGCGCACGTATTTCGAGCATCTGATCCAGCAGGAAGGTGGCAGCATGACACGGGTCGCCGACAAGTCGGGGCTGGAACGCACCCACCTTTATCGCAAGCTCAAACAGCTGAATATCCGGCATGGGCGGCGTCTTGACGAAGACCTATAACCGCAGGAACGGCGCGTGAAAATCATCATCCTCGGTGCCGGCCAGGTCGGCGGCAACCTGGCCGAAAGCCTGGTCGCCGAAAACAACGACATCACCGTTATCGACCTTGACGCCACGCGCCTGGCGCTGCTGCAGGATCGTTTCGACCTGCGCACCGTGCGCGGCCACGCGGCGCATCCCTCGGTCCTGAAGCAGGCCGGGGCCGAAGACGCCGATATGCTGGTCGCGGTCACGCAAAGCGACGAAACCAATCTGGTGGCGTGCCGCATCGCGTCTACGCTGTTCAATGTGCCCACGCGCATTGCGCGCATCCGCTCCAATGATTTCCTGGGGCGGGAAGCCGGCTTTCTGGCCGAGCACTTCGGAGTCGATGACGTCATCAGTCCCGAGGAGGAAGTGACCGAAACCCTGCGGCGACTGATCGAGCACCCAGAAGCCCTGCAGGTGCTCGACTTCGCCGACGGCAAGGTGCGGCTGGTGGCGGTGCGCGCCTATCATGGCGGCCCACTGGTGGGGCACGAACTGCAGGATATCAAGAGTCACATGCCAAATCTGGAATGCCGCATCCCGGCGATCTACCGGCGCGACCGCGGCATCGTGCCCAAAGGCATCACCGTGATCGAGCCGGGCGACGAAGTGTTCTTTCTGGCGCGCAAACAGGACATTCCTTCCGTGATGCGCGAGTTGCGCCGCATGGAGCGTCCGGTCAAGCGGGTCATGATCGCCGGCGGCGGGAACATCGGACGGCGGCTGGCGGCACGGATCGAACGCAATTACGACGTCAAGGTCATTGACCACAACAAGGCCGTCAGCAGCCTATTGGCCGAACAGCTGCACCACACGCTGGTATTGCAGGGCGACGCGACCGACGAGGAGTTGCTGGAACAGGAAAACGTCGCCGCCATGGACGTGTTCTGTGCGCTCACCAACGATGACGAAGACAACATCATGTCCGCGCTGCTGGCCAAAAGAATGGGCGCGCACCGCGTGATCGCGCTGATCAACCGCTCGGCCTATGTCGACCTGGTGCAGGGTGGTGAAATCGACATCGCCATCTCGCCGGCGCAGGCCACGGTCGGACCCTTGTTGTCCAAAATCCGCCGCGGCGACATGGTGGCGGTGCATTCCCTGCGCCGCGGCGCGGCCGAAGTGCTGGAGGTGGCGGTGCATGGCGACGCCAAGACCTCCCGGGTCGTGGGTCGGCGTATCGAGGAGATCGACCTGCCCGAAGGCGCGACGATCGCAGCGATCATCCGCAACAACGATGTCATCATCGCCCACCATGACACCCTGATCGAGGCGGAGGATCACCTCATCCTGTTCGTGCTCAACAAGCGCATCATTCCCAAGGTTGAAAAACTGCTCCAGGTGGGCTTCGGTTTCTTCTGATGTCTCGTATTGCCCCCGTTCTGAATGTGTTGTCCAAGGTGGTCATGCTGTTCTCGGCCACCTTTCTGCTGCCGCTGGCCCTTTCCTGGGCACTCGACGACGGGGCGCAGCGCGCCTATGACGAAGCCATCGTCATCACGTTTGTAGTGGGTGCGCTCACCTGGCTCTTCACCCGGAAATCGCAGCGCGAACTGCAGACCCGCGACGGTTTCCTGCTGGTGCTGCTGGTATGGACCGGCCTGCCGGCTTTTGCCACCCTGCCTCTCCTGTTCTTCATGCCGGACCTCTCGTTCACCGATGCCTATTTCGAAACGGTATCGGGCATTACCACGACGGGTTCCACGATTCTTTCCGGCCTCGATACGCTGCCCCTTTCCATCAATCTGTGGCGCGGCCTGCTGGTATGGTTGGGCGGCATGGGGCTGATCGTGCTGGCGGTCGCCATCCTGCCGTTGCTGGGCGTGGGCGGCATGCAGATCTACAAGGCCGAGACGCCGGGGCCGATGAAAGACACCAAGCTCACCCCGCGCATTACCGAAACCGCCAAGGGCCTGTACCTGATCTATGTCGGCATCTCGGTCGCGTGTGGCCTTTCATTCTGGTTGGCCGGGATGACGCCGTTCGACGCCGTCATGCATACCTTTTCCACGATGGGGCTGGGCGGCTTTTCCTCGCATGATGCGAGCTTCGGTTACTGGAACTCGCCCGCTATCGAGGCGGTGACAGTGGTGTTCATGCTGGTGGCCGGGATCAACTTCTCCACGCACTTCCTGGCTTGGCGGCAACGCGCGGCGACCGCCTATCGACATGATCCGGAGGTGCGCTGGTTTCTCACCGTCACGCTGGGCAGCGCGCTCCTGATCGCGGTTTATCTGACAGCCATGCGCGTCTATCCCGATTTTCTTCAGGCGCTGCGCTTTGCCCTTTTCAATACCGTCTCGATTGCCACGACAACCGGGTTTGCCAACACCGACTTCAATCAGTGGCCTTTTTTTGCGCCGCTGTTCATGTTGTTTCTGTCCAGCTTCGCCTCCTGCTCGGGCAGTACCGGCGGCGGCATGAAAATGGTGCGCGCCCAGCTTCTGTTCAGGCAGGGGAAGCGCGAACTGACCCGCCTGATTCATCCGGCAGCAAGGCTGCCGGTCAAACTGGCCGGCCAGGTGGTGCCCAACAATGTCATCTATGCCGTGCTGGCCTTTGCATTCCTGTATGTGTTCGCCATCATCATCATGACGCTGGTAATGACTGCCAGCGGGCTGGAATTCATTACGGCGTTTTCCGCGGTGGTTGCCTCCATCAACAACATGGGACCCGGGCTGAATCAGGTTGGCCCCGCTACAACCTACGCGATTCTCACCGATTTCCAGACCTGGATCTGCACCATTGCCATGCTGCTGGGACGGCTGGAGTTGCTGACCGTTCTTGTGGTCTTTACCCGGGCTTTCTGGCGTGCCTGAGCCGCTGGAAAACTTTCTTGCCATGCTCGCCAGCGGCCGCGACAACGCCTTGCTGCGGTTCTCGCTCGGCAACGAATACCTCAAGCAGGGCGACGCGGTGAAAGCCGCCGAGCACCTGCGCCGCGCGGTCGAGCACGACCCGAACTATTCTGCCGCCTGGAAGCTGCTGGGCCGGGCGCTGACCGATGCGGAGGCCTGGAGCGAAGCGCTGGCTGCTTACCAGCAGGGCATTGCGGTGGCCGAGGCGCGCGGCGACAAGCAGGCGGCCAAGGAAATGAGCGTGTTCGCCCGCCGAATCGAGAAACAGCTTGGGTTAAAATCGGCGGATTGAAATTCCACCCTGATCAGGAGTAAGAAATGACGCGAATGGTGCATTGTGTAAAGCTCGGGCGCGAAGCCGAAGGCCTGGCCTTCCAGCCCGTGCCGGGCGAACTGGGCAAGAAGATTTTCGAGAATGTGTCGAAGGAAGCCTGGGCGGGCTGGCAGCGCCACCAGACCATGCTGATCAACGAAAACCGTCTCAACCTGGCCGACCCGCAGGCACGCAGCTATCTGATGGAGCAGATGGAGCGCTACTTCTTCGGCGGCGGCAACGTCGATGCCGCCGCGGGCTACGTTCCGCCCAGCAAGTAAGGTATCCCCGCACAGCAAAACGGGCGCCTCGGCGCCCGTTTTTTTTCGTGTGCAGCTTGTGTCTACAGCACTTCCTTCTCGATCTCTTCCAGCGAGGTATGGCGCACGTCCTTGCCCTTCACCATGTAGACCACGTATTCCGACATGTTCTTGGCGTGGTCGCCCATGCGCTCGATCGCCTTGGTGACGAAGAGGATGTCGATGAACACCGAAATGGTGCGCGGGTCTTCCATCATGAACGTGATGAGGTGGCGCAGGTTGAGGCGGAATTCCTCGTCCACCGACTGGTCCTGGCGCGCGATTTCCACCGCCTTGGTGGCGTCCAGGCGGGCAAAGGCGTCGAGCGCCTTGCGCAGCATGTCGAGCACCAGATCGGCCATGTACTTGACTTCGGAGAAGCGCGGC
>DATMWS010000144.1:0-2114 GCA_035562135.1 Thiobacillus sp.
GCCCAACACTTATGAGGCCCCCGCCCGTCAAGGGCACGAATAAACCGCTGACGACGCCCCGTCGTCATCGAACAGCGCACGCAAGCCGAAGCGGGTCGTGACCTGACTTCGTTTCTCATCTTGGGGTATCAGACCTACGTGTCTGCACCAAACACTTATCGAGGTTCGGCCACGATGCCATGCGGGCCATCGCGGTGCCAGCGTGGCTGGCGACCTAGAAACTCATCTTCGATTGCCCGGGTACCGGCCGATTCAAAGGAGTGGGCTGACGTCGTGCCGACCGTCTCCAGTTAGGGTCCGGCTCGGGTCCGGGGCAGAGCACGGTAAACCGTTTCCATTCTTGCGCGATAGAAGGCGGGCACGGGGCGGCGGTCCAATCAATGCCACGGGCTGCCGGGAGTGACGCCATGGCCAGGTCCGGTCGACTCGACACGCTGCTGGCTTTTGCACCGGCCTTCGTGGGCTTGGCTCCCACCGATGGCGCCAGTTAGGCTAAAGGCTCTCGCCGCCCCGGCCCTTAACCTTTCAGGAAGCGCTGCATGTCGAAGGTCTCCTTTCGTGTCAGCATCACGTACACCGCCCGCCCGAGTTTCTGGCTCAAGATCGACAGCGCCTTGGATTTGCCGTAGTCCTTCACCAGCCGCGCATGATAGGCCTGGCCCGCGGGGTTACCGCGCAGGAACAGACAGGCCGCCTCGCCGAACGCCCAGCGCAGGTGCACGTTGCCGATCTTGGCCCCGCCGGTGCCGTACTTCTTGCCGGCGGATTCGCGGGTGCATTTGACGAGGCGAGCGTAGGACAGGAAATTCCCGACCTTCTCGAAGCGCTCGATCGACTCGATCTCGTAGAGGATCACGAGCGCCAGGATCTTGCCGATGCCCGGCACGGTGCGCAGGCGATGGAAGGTGTTGGCATCGTGCTCCTTGGCGGTACGCACGATGTAGAGCTCGAGCTCACGAAGCTCCGTGTCGTAGACATCGATGAGCGCCTCGTCGAGCGCGATGCTCTTTTGCACGCACGGGTCGGCAAAGCGCTCGAGCAGCCCCGCGCGGTTGGCCTTGCGGGCGAGCTTCTTGTCGAACTCGGGCAAGTTGTACTGGCTGTTGGTGTTCTGGATATGGGCCAGCAGCTCGGCGCGCTTGCGCACCAGGTGATTGCGCCGGCGCAGCAGGTCGCGCGTGGCGCGCATGCGTTCGGGGTAAACGTAGGCCTGCGCCAGCATCCCGCCGCGCAGCAACACCGCGATCTTCTGGGCGTCGATCTTGTCGTTCTTGGCCTTGCCGCCGTGGATCGCCTTCATGTAGAGCGCATGCCCGAGCACGAAGGCGATCCCCTCCCGGGCACACAGGTCGGCGAGCCAGTACCAGGTGAAGATGCACTCCACCGCCACCACCACGTCCTCGCGGTAGGGGGCGATCACGGTCAAAAACCTCTGCGGATCGGCCGGCAAATTGCGGTGAAACAAGATGTTGCCGGCCTGGTCCAGGATGCACAGATACATGGTGCGGGCATGCAGGTCGATCCCGCAGTAATGCTTGTGGTTCTGGGTGTAGAATCGCATAAGGCCTCCTTTCTGGTTCACACCTCGCTTAAGTTGGTGGCAGTCCACCGTCGTGGACAGTGTACTGACCCCGTGGCCAGGGAGGGGCCTCGATGAGTATCAACGCGCTCCAGCCGACGTCGGCGCTAACGCGCCGCCGCGTCTGAGCTTGGCCGTTAGGGAGAAATGGAGATGAGAAAGCTGTTATCGATTTCTGGAGTAGTCGGGTGGGTTGCGGCCATTTTTTCTGTTACTGCATATGCTGACTGCAGTTCCCCAGGAACTACGCTAGAAATTAACGATTGTCTTCTTGCTGAATACAACGAAGCGGATGCAAAGCTTAATGCGACTTACCAGCGCGTAATGCGAGGCTTCTCAAAGCCAGACCAACCCGGCCACATTCACTATGCAGAGGCAAAAGAAAATCTGATCGAGGCCCAACGTGCTTGGATTAAATATCGAGATAAAGATTGTTACGCGGTATATGCGCTCGCTGTCGGTGCAAGCATGCGAGGTCAGTTGTCACTTCAATGCAAACGGGGCCGCACAGAGCAGCGAATAAAAGAGCTAGAGG
>DATMWS010000145.1:0-2311 GCA_035562135.1 Thiobacillus sp.
GCGGCGCGACAGCATGCCCTTGAATTTGCCGTCCGCGCCCAGCACCGGCAGCGGCTTGGCATGGCGATGCAGCAGCAAGGCCGCTTCCAGCAACGGGGTGTCTTCATCCAGCATCGGCAGGTCGTGCAGTTCCACCTCGCCCACCTTTTTGTTCGCCAGTTCCCTGATGTGATTTGCGATCAGCGCAATGCCATCGCCCACGAAACGCAGGTCTTGCAGGCCGTGTTCTCCCCGTGCGCTCGCCGGCAACACTTCGCCCAGGATGTCGTTGATGTCCACCAGCCCGGCCCAGCTACCGTCGTTGCACACGGGCAGGTGATTGACGCCCTTCTCCAGCAAGAGGTGCAAGGCATCCAGCAAGGAGGTGTCCGGTTTCAGGAAAGTGGGTTCCGGCAGGAGGGGGACGGCGCGCAGGGTCATGGCAAGCGGCTTTCAGCTGAAAGACCGCATTTTTGCAGATGTGGCGGGCCGGCGATAGCGCGGTCAGGGCGCGGCATTCGCATGTTGGCCATAGAAGGCCTTCAGCATAAACGGCGGAGCGATGGTGGTAAGGGCGATGACGATCAGCAGCGCGGCATAGGTCTCGGCGTCGAGGATGCCCTGGTTCAACCCCAGTTGCGCGAAGATCAGGCCGACCTCGCCGCGCGGAATCATGGCCAGGCCGATGGCGGTCTGGCGGAAGCGCGACTCGCGGATGAAAAACCCGGCGGCGAGCTTGCCGACGACGGCCACCACGATCAGCGCACCGCCCAGCTGCCACACGCGGGGCGAGCCCCAGTCCACCGTGTTGAGATTCAACGAGACCCCGACCATCACGAAGAACAGCGGCGCGAAGGTATGAATCAGCGGCCGCATCTGCTCTTCCAGCCGGTGGGCCAGCTGCGGGCTGGGCGCGAACCAGCGGTCGAGTGCCGGCATGCCGAGCCGGCTCATCACGTTGAAGCGGAAGTGCTGCGACAGCGCAATGCCGGCAGCGAAGCCGCCCATGATGAGCGGCGCGCCGACCACGTGCGCCAGCCAGGAAAACAGCAGGATCAGCGCCAGCGCCATGGTGACCAGCAGGCCCGGGGTGGCCGCGCGCTGGTCGTAATGGTCGATGATCCCGCCCGCGAGCTTGGCGACAAAAGGCGACAGCAGCATGAACAACACGATGTAGAGCGCGACCGCGCCGGTGGCGGTGAACGACACTTCGTCCTGTACCGCGAACTGGTACAGGAAGGCCAGCGCCAGCACGCCGAGGATGTCGTCCAGCACCGCCGCGCCGATGACGATCTGCGCCTCGTCCGAATGGCGCTGGCCGAGGTCGTCGAGCACCCGCACCGTGATGCCGATGCTGGTCGCGGTCAGCGTGCCGCCGATGAACAGCGATACCAGATTGTCGAGCCCGAAGCCCCAGCGGCAGACCGCGTAGCCGAGCACGAACGGCAGCACAAAACCGACCATCGCCACCACGATGGGCTTGATCCCGGACTTGGCGAGGCGGAACAGATCGGTGTCCATGCCCACCTCGAACAGCAGCAGGATGATGCCGATTTCCGCCAGCAGCTTCATCGTGTCGTCGGGCGAAATCCAGCCCAAGAGCGACGGCCCCACCAGCAGGCCGGCCAGCAGTTCGCCGATTACCGAAGGAATGCCGTGCCGCCCCGCAATCTCCGAAAACAGCCGCGCGGCGATCAGGATGATGGCGAGGTAAAGAAAGAACTGGTGGAGTTCCATGCGGGGTGTCCTGTGTTTGATTTACATGCCAAAACAGGCGGCTGGATGGGTGGATGGGACGCCGAGGATTGCTTCGAGTCAAGTGACTATCTTAGCGTGTATGAAGCGCCGCACTAAACCCATAGTTTGTATGGACATCAAGTTGAGTTGACATAATTCAGTCGAGAAAGACCTTGGCACGTGCGTGCGCAAGTTGTAGCGCTGACAAATTCGCGATAGTGGTTTCTACTTCGCTCATCAGTAAATAATGGCGTCGGGCGATTCCAGTCCGTTTCCCACGATTCACTACTATATCAGGATGATTACTTGGGTAGCCTGGGATTCTGGCCTGGATGATTGGCCGACTATGGGCGGGCTGATAAGCGGGGTCCATATCACCACCAGCAATTGTCCCCTGGCGCGTCGTCGCCCCCAGTCTCAATCGCGGCCAACCCTGTTGGCAAAATCAGGCTGGCGCCATGCCAGCAAAATGTAAGCGAATGGGCTGAGTCAATTGCAGGCAAGCATTTCTCGAACTTCACAACTGTGCAGCCAAACCGCCAGACAAGTTTTTCATTCCAGTTGAGACTTAAGCGGCAACACCGTATGGATGCAG
>DATMWS010000146.1:0-19051 GCA_035562135.1 Thiobacillus sp.
GGCATGTATGCCTGCAACGGCATCCTGTTCAACCACGAAAGCCCCGTGCGCGGCGAAACCTTCGTCACCCGCAAGATCACCCGTGCGCTCGCCCGCATCAAGCTCGGCCTGCAGGATTGCCTGTTCCTCGGCAACATGGACGCGAAGCGCGACTGGGGCCACGCCAAGGACTATGTGGAGATGCAGTGGCTGATGCTGCAACAGGAGCAGGCCGAAGACTTCGTCATCGCCACCGGCGTGCAATACAGCGTGCGCGACTTCGTCAACGCCGCCGCCGATGAACTCGGCATGAAAATCCGCTGGGAAGGGCAGGGCGTCGACGAAAAGGGCTATGACGCCCACGGCAAATGCATCGTCGCCGTCGATCCGCGCTACTTCCGCCCCACCGAAGTCGAAACCCTGCTGGGCGACCCCAGCAAGGCCAAGAACAAGCTGGGCTGGACGCCGAAGATCGGCTTTGCCGAACTGGTGGCCGAAATGGTGAGAGAGGACCTGAAAGCCGCCGAGCGCGACGAGCTGGTGAAGAAGCACGGCTACAAGACCATGGACTACCACGAATGACACCCGTATCCACTCTCGTCGCGCCGGAGTCGGTTGCTCAACGAATCCTCTTGATTCGGGGGCACAAAGTCATGATCGATGCTGATTTGGCAGATCTGTATGGTGTACCCACCAAGGCGTTGAATCAGGCCGTACGCCGGAATCTTGAGCGCTTCCCATCGGACTTCATGTTCCAACTGACCGCTGAGGAAAAACAGGAGGTGGTCACAAATTGTGACCACCTCGCCAAACTCAAATTCTCCTCCTCGCTGCCGAATGCCTTCACCGAGCATGGAGCCTTGATGCTCGGGAACGTGCTCAAGTCGTCACGAGCGGTAGAGATTAGCTTGTTGGTCGTGAGGACGTTCGTTCAGCTCCGTGAAATGCTCTCTACGCATAAGGAACTTGCTACAAAACTCGAGGAGTTGGAACGCAAGATATCAAGCCACGACCAAGCCATCGCGGGCGTGATCGATGCCATCCGGCAACTAATGCATGTGCCTGCCGGGTCGCCTCGTCCGATTGGTTTCACGGCTGATATCAGCAAGCACCGAAGCAAGTGAACAAGAACTCAAAAATCTACATAGCCGGCCACCGCGGCCTAGTCGGCTCCGCAATTGCACGCCGATTGGCCTCGGCCAGCTACACGAACTTAGTCACGCGTACCCATGCCGAGTTGGATTTGACCAACCAGGCTGAGTAATTCCAATTTGCAATAGAAACAGCAGCAACCAAAAAATATCGTAGGGTGCGCCATGCGCACCAAAAATAACGGTGCGTATGACGCACCCTACGAAACAGTCTTTTCTAACGAAAATTGGAGTAAGGCATGACAGCGCCGTTGGTGACGATTGCCGTTCCCTCCTTTAACCAGGGGCGATTCCTGGATGATGCGCTGGCATCGATTTTTCAACAGGACGTCCCGGTTGAGGTGTTTGTGCTGGATGGTGGATCGTCGGATAACTCTCTAGAAGTCATCCGTAAGTGGGCGCACCGACTTGCGGGGTGGCGCAGCCATGCCGATGATGGCCAGGCGGCAGCGATCAATGAAGGCATCGCGCAGGGCCGGGCCCCTTATGTGTGCTGGCTGAATAGCGACGACTGGTTTTTGCCCGGTGGTTTGGCAAAACTGCTTGGCGAATTCGAAAAATACCCGGAAGCGCCCGCTGTTTACGGCCGTTGCTGGAATGTGGTGGAGAAATCCGGAAAACGCAAACCGGTCTGGGTGGAACCGTTCAATGAGCGCCGCCTGGCCTTTCGCTGCATTATTTCGCAGCCTGCAACCCTGATCCGGCGTTCATCCTGGGAGGCCGTTGGCGGCGTTGATGAGAAGCTGCACATGGCGATGGACTATGACTTGTGGTGGCATCTGTACAAGTCGGTAGGCCCGCTGCATTTTTTTGATGACTTCGTTGCGGTGAATCGCGAGCACGTGGACACCAAGACCAAAACCCAGCGTCGTCGGCATTACCGGGAGGCAATGATGGTCGTTCGCAAATACTACGGACGAGTGCCGTTGAAGTGGTGGCTGGCGCAGCCTTACTCGGTATGGTTCAGATCAATAGCCCGTTAATTGGAACAAAATTGCACGCGGGTTCTACATTTTCCAATTTGCAATAGAAAAACCGCAACAACCAACGGTGCGCATAGCGCACCCTACGATACTGGTGGGCCCGGTTGTAGGGTCGCCATGCGCACCAACTGCGTATGACGGTATCTACCATATGTTCCGGCCACCAACAGCTCGATACCCTGGTCGCCATGCGCACCAACTGCGTATGACGGTATCTACGGGTTACACCTGTGGCTGAGCTCCCCACCAGTAGGAGGGGCTTTAGCCCCGATAGGTGCGTCAATCGCGGGTAAACCCGCTCCTGCTGGAGGGCGTAGGGTGCGCTATTCGCCCGGTCTTTGAACAAATGGTGCGCATGGCGCACGAATAAGGCGGAGATGTCGGTATCTGCGCCCGTTGGTTCCTACAGGGATTTAGCAGAGCATGTCGGGAAAATCAGGCGAAAAGGGGAGATTTCATGGAAGGGTCTATGCGAAAATCGCGGACCTGCGGCAGGGGGTAATGCTGCTGCGTGTGAACAGAATGCCGGCGGGCCCGTGCGCGCTGTGTAAGTTTTTCGGGTTACAGGGATACGCATGAATATCGATGGAAAAATCGGCCGTTTCGCCTGGTTGGCTCTCGTGCTGCTCGCGCTATTGGCAATCTATCTGCCCGGGCTCGGCAACCCCCTGATTTTCGATGACAACGCGCTCACCGATGGCCGGATTTTCGGGGTGTACGGTTCGCTGTTGCAGGGGCAGCCACGTGCCCTGTCCTATGGCAGTTTTGTCTGGGTTCAGGCTGTTTTCGGCGAGGGCTGGCCAGTACAGCGGGCATTCAACCTGCTGATCCACATCGGCGTGACGCTGGCGCTGTGGGCGTTTTACCGGGAAATTCTCAAGTCCATCGCGCCATCGGATGACGAGCCGTCGGGTGTGGCATACCACCAGTCTCCCGCGCTCGGCCTGGCGGTCGGTTTCTTCGCGCTGAATCCGGTCGCGGTTTATGCGGTTGCCTACCTGATCCAGCGCTCCATCCTGATGGCGACCCTGTTCGTGGTGCTGGGGCTGTGGCTGTTCGCGCGTGGCCTGCAACGCGGGAGTGGGTTGTCGTTCCTGGCCGCGCTGGCCTGTTACGTGCTGGCGGCGATGTCCAAGGAGCACGCCATCATGGCACCGCTTGCGGCACTGCCTGTTTATATCGTGGTGGCGCGACCGTCGTTGCGCAGGCTGGCGCTGATCGGCGGTACCGGGGCAGTGCTGGTGGGCGTTGCCGCCGCGGTGCTGGCGCTGAGATACGGCGAGATCATTGGCAAGCCGTTCGACGCGTTTTCGAAGATCTACCTGGCGCAGCTGTCGGCGCTGGGGCCGGATGTCGAGAGGAACGCCTACCCGCTCAGCATCCTCAACCAGGCCTGGTTCTTCTTCAAATACGGCCTGCACTGGCTGGTGCCTTATGCGGGTTGGATGTCCATCGACATGCGTCCGCCTTTCCCGGTCAGCCTGACGATGTTTCCACAGGTGCTCGGCGTGGTCGGCTACCTGGCCGTGTTGGCGGGCGGTTTTTTCCTGATCATCCGCTATCGCGACTGGCGTGCCTTGCTGGGGATTTCGGTGCTGCTGCCGGCCCTGCTGTTCGTGACCGAATTCGCGACGGTCTGGGTGCAGGATCCCTTCGTGCTGTACCGTGGCTATCTGTGGGCCATTGGCGCGCCCGGGCTGGTGTTTTTCCTGTTTCATGGGGTGTCTGGCCGCATGCTGTGGCCGATTGGTTTGGTGTTGGCCGCGCTGTTCGTCTGGCAGGCATCAGACCGGGTGCATTCGCTGTCCAGTCCGGTGCGTGTGTGGAGCGATGCGATCGCCAAGCTTCCTGACGCCCCCAGGGCGGTCGGACGCTGGTTCCCCTACCTGAACCGGGGCGATGCCTATCTCGACCAGGGGCGCTGGAAGGAAGCTTTCGAGGATTTTCGGGTTTCCTCGACGATGGGCGACAAGGGGATGGGCATGTTCAACATGGGCTCGCTGCTGTTCGAGGCCGGCCGCTTCCAGGAAGCCCTGCAGGCGTACGACCAGTCGCAGCAACTGGGGTATGACTTCCCCGGCCTAAGGTACCAGCGTGGCGCCGCGCTGCATGCGCTCGGGCGCCTGGCGGAAGCGCACCGCGAATTCGAACTTGCGCTGACGGAATCCCCGGTCCTGCCCCGGCGCGAGACGGTGCTCGCACTGAAGGGGCGGGTGGCCATGGAAATGGGGCAGGTGGAAAATGCGATAGCCGATTTGGAAGCCGCCTTGAAACTGGATCCGCGTCACCAGAAGGCGCGCGCCGATCTCGGCATGGCGTTGGTGATCCAGCACGATTACGCGCGCGCGCACGCGCTGTTCAGCCAGCTGATCGAGGAGTCACCGGACGGCCCGGCCTATTATGGTCGCGCCCTCGCCAATCATGGCTTGCGCAACAAGGCAGAGGCGCTGGCCGATATCGAGAACGCCATCCGCCTGACGCCGGACAACCCCATGCTGACGGAATGGCGTTCCCGGATTCGGGCCATGCCATAGCGCGGGCGCAAGGCGAATCCGACTTATGCGCATCCTCCACATCGGCAAGTTCTTTCCGCCCGTCCCTGGCGGCATGGAGCGCTTTCTGGGCGATCTCGTGCGTGCGCAACGGCTGGCCGGCGACGTGCCGGCGGTGCTGTGCCATGCGGATGCCCAGGCTGGGCCGCGGCACGATCCGCCCTGGCTGATGCGCTGTCCGGTCTGGTTCAGTCTGCTGTTCGCGCCGATCAGCCCGGCATTCCCGCTCTGGCTGGCGCGCGCGATCCGGCGCTTCGAGCCCGAGGTGTTGCACCTGCATCTGCCGAATCCCAGTGCGTTCGCCGCGCTGGCGCTGCCCGCGGCGCGGCGTCTGCCTTGGGTCGTGCACTGGCACGCCGATGTCGAGACCGGCCGGTTTCCCTGGTCGATGCGGCTGGCCTACCCATTTTACCAACTATTCGAGCGCGCCCTCCTGGAGCGCGCCGAGGCGATCGTCGCCACCTCCGCGTCCTATCTGGAAGCCAGTCCGCCGCTGCAGCCTTGGCGCCACAAATCCCAGGTGATCCCGCTCGGTGTCGATCCGGATCGCCTGCCCGAAGTGCGGGACGGGGCAAGCGGCGAGCACTGGCGCGGCGACGGCATGCGCGTGCTGGCGATTGGCCGGCTCACCTACTACAAGGGCTTCGATACCCTGATCCGGGCGGTGGCGGACATGATGGGCATCGAATTGGTCATTGTGGGCGAGGGCGAGGAGCGGCCGCGCCTGGAGCGCCTGCTCGACGGCTTCGGCCGGCCCGCGCACATCCACCTGCTCGGCCAGGCCGACGATGCCACCTGCCAGCGCCTGCTGGCTTCCTGCGACGTTTTCTGCCTGCCCTCGCGCGAGCGCACCGAGGCGTTCGGCATCGTCCTCATGGAAGCCATGCGCTACGGCAAGCCCATTGTCGCCAGCCGCCTGGCTGGCAGCGGTGTTACCTGGGTGGCGCGGGAAAACGAAAACGCCGTCCTGGTGCCGCCCGACGATGTCGCCGCGCTCGCCGCCGCGCTCGCCGGGTTGCGGCAGGATGCAGCCACGCGCACCCGCCTCGGCGCCTGCGGCCGGCAACGTTTCCTCGCTGAATTCGACATCGCCGCGTCCGCGCGCCGGCTGCGCCGTCTGTACGCCCGGATCGACCCGGAACAGGACCGGCCGGCGGCCGAAATGGTTCGGCGCGACAGGCTGCTGGTCGTCATTCCCGCGCTCGACGAGGCCGCCAGCATCGCCGACGTGGTCACCCGAGTGCTCGCGCTCGGCGGCGCCGACGTCCTGGTGATCGACGATGGCAGCAGCGACGATACCGCCCGCCTGGCGGCTGCGGCTGGCGCCACCGTGTTGCAACCGTCTTTGCGGCAGGGCGCCTGGGGCGCCATGCAGACCGGTATCCGGCATGCCGTGCGCGAGGGCTATGCGGGCGTAGTGACGATGGACGCAGATGGCCAGCACGAGCCCGCCGAACTTGCCCACCTGCTGCAAGCCGCCGAAGCGGGTGCCGACGTGGTCATCGGCGCCTGTCCGGCACGCGGCAGTTTCATGCGGCGTCAGGCCTGGCGCTACTTTCGCTTTCTGACCGGCTTCGCCTTTGAGGATCTGACTTCCGGTTTCCGCTTCTACAACGCCAAAGCCTGTTATCTTCTGGCGCGAGAGGAAGCGACCTTGCTCGATTACCAGGACATCGGCGTGTTGCTGCTGTTGCATCGCGCCGGCCTGCGTGTGCAGGAGGTGCCGGTGGCGATGAGCCCACGACAATACGGCGCCTCGAGGATTTTCTACTCCTGGTGGAGCGTTGCCCGCTACATGGCGGAAACGACCCTGTTGTGCCTGGCACGCTGGAACACGAAACCCCGCAAAATATGAAGGAATATCATCTGATTGTCACCGTGCTGGGCATCGGCCTCGCGCTGACCATTCTCACGCTGATCCGGCGCGACCACATCCATTTGCGGCAAGGGCTGTTCTGGACCGCCGTCGCCGTTGCCTCGCTGGTTTTCGGCATATGGCCCGGCCTGATCGACCTCCTGAGCCAGGCGGTGGGCATCGCCTATTCGCCAGCGCTGCTGTTCCTGGCTGCCATTGTCGTGCTGATCCTGCGCGCGCTGTTCACCGACATCGCCCTCACCCAGCTCAAGCGCGACGTGCGCCGTCTCAACCAGCGCATTGCCCTGACCGAGTCGCGGGACGAATCGGACAGGGATGCCGGCACGTAATGCCAATTTGCACTAGAAACAGCAAAAACCCTAGATATCGCAGGGTGCGCTATGCGCACCCACAATAACTTGCCGGCCGGCGCCACCCCAACGCCTTATTCGTCACGTTCGAACCTCTCGATGCGCTCGGTTTTCACCTCCGCATCCGCCCCCCAGGCCTGCATGGCGGGCGGCGCCAGCGGCTGTCGCATTTGTTCATGGTGCTCACCAAATAAGCCGGCTGGGGCAGGTAGTATTGCCCCGGCATCCGCCGGCAGAACCCCCTCGGCAAGGCGGAGATGACCCTGCCGGCTCAAGCCCGCCCATCATCCAGCATCCAACCAGAGATCGATTTTTTCATGCGCCGTCTGACCCTGCTCCTGATCGCCGCCCTGCTTTCCGCATGCGCGGCCCCACCCCCGGCACCGCCCATTCCGGCACCCGTCCCGGTGCCCAAGCCGCCGCTCAAGATCGCGCTGGTTCTGGGCGGCGGCGCGGCGCGGGGCTTCGCCCATATCGGCGTGATCAAGGCGCTGGAAGCCCAGGGCATCGTGCCGGACATTGTGGTGGGCACCAGCGCGGGTTCCGTGGTGGGGGCGCTCTACGCCTCGGGCATGGGCGGCTTCGAGCTGCAGAATCTGGCTCTGCAGATGGAAGAGGACATGCTGGTGGACTGGACCTTTCCCAACCGGGGTGTATTGAAGGGAGAGGCCCTGCAGGACTTCATCAACCAGAAGGTGAAAAACCTGCCCATACAGAAGCTGCCCAAACCCCTGGGCGTGGTGGCCACCGATCTGCAAAGCGGCGAGAGAGCGCTCTTCCGCTTCGGCAACACGGGCATGGCGGTGCGCGCCTCCAGTGCCGTGCCGGGGATGTTCCAGCCCGTCGAGATCGGCGGCCGGGATTATGTGGACGGCGGCCTCACCTCGCCGGTACCGGCCCAGTCTGCACGCACCATGGGTGCGGACTTCGTCATCGCCGTGGACATCTCCAACGTGAGCCGCCGGGACAAGCTCACCGGCACCCTGGATGTGCTGCTGCAGACCTTCGCCATCATGGGCCATGCCATCAGCCGCCACGAGCTGGAGGATGCAGACATCGTGATCCGGCCGAAGACGGCAGCGGTGAGCAGCACCGATTTCGAGGGCCGGCACCTGGCCATCCTGGAGGGCGAGAAGGCCGCCGCCGCCGTCATGCCGGCGCTGAAGGCCAAGCTCGCCAGGGCGCGGGCGCGCTAAAGGTGGGTGCAGGCAAAGGGATCAGCAGCGGCGTTTTTTCATCGACGGCATCCTCCTCACGCCTGCCAAACCCCGTACCCGGCTTCACGGAAATCGATCGCCAACTCCACTTCCAGGTCGCGCGCGTTGTCATAGGACATCGGGTTATACAGTTCGTACAGATCAGGCAATAAGCGCAGCCCGAATTGCTTGACGAAGCGGTTGGACTGGATCCCGGCCTTGTGTTTGTCGAAGCGCACGTCGGGATCCAATCCCGTCATGCCGACGTAAACGCATAGCTTGCCCGCGATGTAACCGGGGTTGGCTTTCCTGAAGCGGCCTTCGTACAGAACGTCTTTCGACAGTTCGATCACATAGACGTGATAGTGGTCTCGGCGTCCCATCGTTACATTCGAATGAGTGTGATTTGATGGCACAGCTTAATGCGCCGAAAGTCCATTGGAAACCCGTCAGTTGGGGATGCCGATGTGTGCGGTTCCCCCTCCGGCAAGCGGCATGGGCTGACTCAGACTCGCCACCACGTGCCTGCGACCCCACGCGCAGCCTCCGCATCGGCGACCTGACCCAGCACGATGATGAACTCGTCTCCGCCGAAACGGGCTTTCATATCCCTTTTGCCGACGTCACCCGAACCACGTCGCCCGCTGCATGCCCATATCCCTGCTAACCTTGTTACGAAAGCAGCTTCTTTAACCCAGTCTGCTTCCTAAGCCCCTTAATAAATATCCGGGCCCATAGGTCTGTTTGAGGATCCCCATGAAACAAGGCAAACATCTCTCGATGATCCGCAGCTTCCATCTCGCGGACTGGTTTACGTTAATGAATGCAAGCTGCGGCGTCGGTGCGCTGTTTGCCGTGATGAGCTATTTGCAGAGCCAGGACGTGCGGCATCTGTTGTTTGCCTGCGCCCTGGTTCTGCTGGCGTTTGTATTCGATGTGTTCGACGGCCGCGTCGCGCGTTGGCGCCAGCAAACCTCGTTGCTGGGACGGGAGCTGGATTCCCTGGCCGATGTGATCTCCTTTGGCGTGGCGCCGGCGATCATCGCCTACGGAGCCGGGATGGACGGACTCTGGGATCACGTGATCCTGATCTACTTCGTTGCATGCGGCGTGAGCCGCCTTGCCCGCTACAACATCACCGCCGAGACCCTGGCGCAAGGCGGCGACAAGGTCAGGTATTTCGAGGGCACGCCGATCCCCAGCTCGCTGTTGCTCGTCATCGTCATTGCCATCGCCGCCGTGAACGGTGCGATCGGCAACCAACTCTGGTTCGGGGTGACCCAGATGGGCCCATGGCAGCTCCACCCGCTCGTGTTGATGTTCGCGGTTTCCGGCTCGTTAATGATCAGCCGCACATTGCACATTCCGAAACTCTGAATGCCACCACCCTGGCCGGACACGCGTCGATCGCGCATCTTATTCGAATATAACTAATTGTTAATTCAGCAGGTTTCCAAAAATGGCGGTTCTGCGTATATTCGAAACGCCTCCAGATAGCTCTGAAATCCGCCGATAAGAACATGACAACCCAAACAGGAAGGGCCTGCATGATCCATCTATCCCGTCATGGGCTATTCATTTCATTATCCTTATTCATCGTCATCTGTTTTTCTTCGCATGCGCGGGCTGGCGAGCTGACACTGGCATTGGCCAACTCCACCTGCGATGCCATGAACAAGGTCGGGGATTTATATCGTGCAAACCACCCGGTTCGATTCACCTACCTCTGCAAATCGTCCGGGCTCCTTGCCAAGGGGTTGCGCGGCGGCGCGCTGAAAGCCGACCTGTTTGTTTCAGCCGATCACGAATGGATGGATTTTGCCGTTGAAAATGGCCTGGTCGCACCGGACCGGGTTTCCAGTCCCTGGGGCAATGCTCTCGTTGTGGCAACCCCGAAAAACAGCCCGATGCAACGTCTCGATTGGCAGGAGCTGGCTTCTGACAAGGTCACCATCATCCTCATCGGAGACCCCAGCACCGCGCCGTTTGGCCGCCACGCAAAGGAAGCGCTCGAAGCCTCGGGGCTATGGGACCGGGTCAAGCACAAGATCCAGACGCGAAAGCATATCGAACTGCTGGCCGAATCGCTCGCCACATCCAGCCCAAGCACGGTCGGCATATTGTTCAAAACCAATTTGACGGATCAATTGCGACAACTGCACACCGTCGACAAAAAATTGCATCAACCCATTCGCTATTACATGGCGCCACTCAAGGCCTCGGCGGGCAATGCGGAAGTCGCAGCCTTTCTCGAATTCATGCAAAGCAAGGCCGTCCAGGACATCTTTCAAGCCGAAGCCTTTGATGTGAGCGCGCCTTGACCCCTCTGTTGCCGGCATCGATACGAAGACTCACCATCCAAGGCAGCCGGGGCTAGATGTTCGACTACCTCAGGAACCGCTCGCTGTTCAATCAGCTGATCGCCCCGATGGTCGTGGTCGGGATCATCGGCGTGGGCGCCATCATCGCCTCCGCCTTCGCGCTGCAGCATTCCGTCAAGGCGCTGGGCGAGATGTACTCGGCCAGCGGTGAACGTCTCAAAACGCTTCAGGACATCGACAAGGGCATCGCCAATGTGCGGGCCTTGAGCCTCAAGCATCTCGCCAGTGAAAGCGCGCAAGACATGATCCGGATCAGGACCGATCTGGACAGCGTAGAGCAACGGATCAAGCTCAATTTGCCGGCCATTTCCGATCACGATGTCTATGCGCACCAAGCGACACGGCAGGAGGCCGCTGTCCTGGGCAATGTCCTCGCAACCTACCTGGCGGGCATCGACGAGGCCTTGCTGCTCAGCTCGGAGTTCGAAAAGGAGTCTGCATTCGAGTTGTTGACCCGGATCGAGAATCAGCACCTCACGAATATCCAAAGGGCCATGCAAACCCTGATGCAACACACCATCGAGGATATTGCCGCCAGCCGCGAAGATCTCATCGCCGCAACCAACCGCAATGTGCAAATAAACCTGGCCATCGGCTTCCTGGGGGGCGCCATGCTTCTGGGCATGGCCTTCTATGTATCGCGGCGGGCCAGCGTGCGGATTGCCGATCTGCTGAAATGGTCGCAGCGAATTGCCGATGGCGACCTGGCGAATCATCTGGTTTCGGACGCCGGTGACGAAATCGGGCAACTCACCCATGCGATGCGCGACATGGTCCAGAACCTCGCGCGCGGACGTGGCGAGCTGGAACAGGCCCGCATCGACGCCGAAACCGTCGCCGAAGAGCTGCGCCAGTATGCCAACGCCTTCCACAGCAGCGGCGAGGCCATGATGATCTCGGATCGCTTCAATCGAATCGTCAACGTGAACGCCACCTTTACCGCGCAAACCGGGTACAGCCTCGACGAAGTCCGGGGCAAGGATCCGCATGTGCTGAGCAGCGGCAAAACGCCCCGAGCTGTTTATGAAGACATGTGGCGTTGCCTGCAGGACAAGAGCTATTGGCACGGTGAGCTTTTGGACCGCAAAAAGACGGGCGAGGAGTACCCCAAGTGGACCTCCATTTCCGCCATCCGCGATGCGGAACAGAAAGTCATGTTTTATATCGCCAGCTATTCCGACATCAGCGAGCGCAAGGCGAATGAGGCGCGCATCGATTACCTCGCCCATCACGACCCCCTCACCGGCCTGATCAACCGTTACAACCTGGAAAATCGCCTCGACCAGGCGCTGCTTTCCGCACACCGCGACGGCTTGCGCGTCGCGGTGATGTTCATCGACATGGACCGCTTCAAGACCATCAACGACACGCTGGGTCACCATGTCGGCGATCAGTTGCTGATCGAAGTCGCGCGGCGGCTGCGGGAAAGCGTGCGGGAAAGCGATATCGTCGCGCGCCTGGGGGGCGACGAGTTCATCGTCGTGCTCACCCGCATCACGGATGACATGGATGCCGCGCCACTCGGCGACAAGATCCTGCGTTCGCTTGGCCAGCCCTACCTCTTCGACGGCAAGGAATTGCGTTCCACCCCCAGCATCGGGATCGCGGTCTACCCGAGCGACGGCGAGGACGGGCCGACCCTGATGAAGAATGCCGACACCGCCATGTACCACGCCAAGGAGCTCGGCCGGAACAATGTCCAATACTTCACGCCGGCGATGAATGCCGCCGCCAGCGAGCGTATGGGACTGGAGAACGACCTGCACCAGGCCTTGCGCACCGGCCAGTTGCATCTGCACTACCAGCCGCAGGTGTGTGCCGGCGATGGCCGATGCTTCGGCGTCGAAGCCCTGGCACGCTGGCGCCACCCGCTGCTCGGCGACATCTCCCCGCTCAAATTCATCCCCATCGCGGAAGAGTCCAGCCTGATCGAAGCCCTGGGCAGCTGGGTGCTGGAAGAAGCCTGCCGGCAACTGGGCGCCTGGCGGGCGGAAGGGATCGAGGACATCCGCATGGCGGTCAACCTCTCGGCACAGCAACTGCGTTCCCCGGGCTTCGTGCAATCCGTGGATGCGGCATTGAAACGCCATGGCCTGAAGGGCAGCGATCTTGAACTGGAAATCACCGAATCGGTCGCCATGGAAAACCCGGAACGCGCCATCGGCCAGCTGCAGGCCCTGCGCGACCTCGGCATCCTGCTTGCCATCGACGACTTCGGCACCGGCTATTCCTCACTCGCCTACCTCAAGCGTCTGCCCATCCAGGTGCTGAAGCTGGACCGGGCCTTCGTTCGCGATATCGAAACCGACCCGAGCGATGCCGAGATCAGCGCCGCCACCCTGGCCCTGGCGCACAACCTCGGCCTGAAGGTGATCGCAGAAGGGGTCGAAACCGAAGCCCAGCGCGACTACCTGATCCAGCACCAGTGCGACTTCATGCAAGGCTATCTCTTCAGCGAGCCCCTGCCGCCCGAGGATGCCTTGAAGTTCATCCTGGAACACTGTCCGGCAAGGGTGACCTGACGGCCACTTTTCAAAAAAAAGCCGTGCTGGAATACGTGCCGGGGGTTTCGTGTGGCCGGGAGCCTGCCTGGGGGTGAGTCACCCCCACTGCCTCATTCGTACAGATCGAATTTCCGGAGCGCTCGGCTTCCGTACAACTGCCATGGCCTGCATCGGCTAGCAGGGGACTGCCTTGGTTATCCCGTGTGTCTGTCTTTAATGGAATGATGCAGCGTTGGGGGAGAAAAACATGCGGTGGGCAGCAGTGCTGGGCTTGGGCACGGCCGTGTATCTGGGGCTGGGGCTCTATCTCTACGTGTTTCAGGCGCGCCACGTCTATTTCCCCGAGCTGCCATCGCGGCAGGTGGAGGCCACCCCGGCCGACATCGGGCTGGCATTCGACGCGGTCACGCTGCGCACCACGGATGGCGAAATGCTGGCCGGCTGGTTCATCCCGGCGCCCGCCGCGCGCGGCACGCTGCTCTATCTGCATGGCAACGGCGGCAACATCGGGCACCGTCTCGACCAGATCGCGGTGTTCCACCGGCTGGGGCTGAACATTTTCATCATCGACTACCGCGGTTATGGCGCCAGCAGCGGCAAGCCGAGCGAGGAAGGCACCTATCAGGACGCGCTGGCGGCGTGGACCTGGCTGACGCAGGAGAAACGCCTTGCGCCGGAACGGATCGTCCTGTTCGGCGAGTCCCTCGGCGGCTCGATCGCGGCCTGGCTCGCCGCCCGCCAACCGCCGGCAGGGCTGGTCATTTACGCCAGCTTCACTTCGGTGCCCGAGATGGCCCAGGCCTTGTATCCCATGTTTCCGGCGTCCCGGCTGGTGCGCTATCGCTACGACACGCGGGCGGCGCTCGGCAGCGTGAACAGCCCGGTACTGATCCTGCACAGCCGCGAAGACGAGATCATTCCCTTCAGCCACGGGCAGGCATTGCTCGAGGCGGCGCACGAGCCGAAGCGACTGGTCGAACTGCGCGGCGGGCACAACGATGCGTTACAGGTCAGCCGCGAGATCTGCACCCGGGAAATCGGGGCGTTTCTGCAAACGTTCTTATGAAGCCGAGGGCGCTGTTTGTGCCCTGATTTCTGCGGACATTTGAAACGGTCTCGCCTTCGGGGAGAGACGCTATTCCAGCATCCTTAACTGGACGTTGAGAATCTCCAGCCTGCGGTCGATGTCCTTGATGGCGGGATGTTGAGCGAGGTAATCGATCAGCAGTTTGGACCGCTCAGCTTCAAGGGCCTTGATGTGGGCCTGGATCTCCTCCCTGGTTCGGTAAGGCGGCTGAACGGCCGGGCGCGCTTCCAGCCTTTCCGTCCGGCGTTCGAGATCGAACAGGCGTTGCTCCAGCGAGGGCGTGTCGGCCTTCGGCGGCGCTTGCGTTCCACAGGCCGCCAGTGCAAACGCGAGCGCAACCGTCAGGCAAGACAGGGAAGGGATCGGGCGTGTGTGTGACATGGCAAACCTCCTGGCGGCAACAAACCGAAGCTGCATTCTTGTGGGTTGGCGCACTAACTGCAACACCCGGCAACACAGTGTATTGCCTTGCAAAGTCGAGGTGAAGGATGTGAGCGTAGGGTCGTAACCCCTGAAGTTGCCAAAGCGGGGAACGCCCGCCGGCAGCCCGGGGTCAATTTGTCAGGAGGCAGCCATGAACACACTTCTGACCCTGATCCTCACCCTCATCAGCCCGCTGGCCTTGGCGGGCGGCTCCCACTACGGCACGCCGGCCGGCACCCCGGCCAGCTTCAGCGGCCAGGTTTCCGAATGGTCCGTGCCCACCCCGGCGTTTGCCCGCGACCCCGCGGTGGCGCCCGACGGCGCCATCTTCATCGCGGTGATGGCGGGCAACAAGGTGGCGCGTTTCGATCCCGCCAGCCAGTCCTTCAAGGAGTGGGACCTGCCACGCGGGCACCATCCCCATGGCCTGCTGGTGGACCGCAAGGGCATCGTGTGGACCACCGGCAACGGCAACGGCACCATTGGGCGCCTCGACCCCGCCAGCGGCGCGATGCGCGAGTTGCCGACGCCCACCCGCAACGGCGGCCCGCATACCCTGGTGATCAGCGACGACGGCAGCACGATCTGGTTCACCCTGCAGAGCGGCAACCGCATCGGCCGGCTCGACACGGCCAGCGGGCGCATCACCGAATACCCCACCTCGGGCGGCCCCTACGGCCTCACTTTGGATCGCCAGGGCCGGGTGTGGTTCTGCCGCATGGGAGACGACCGCCTCGGCATCCTCGACCCCGCCACCAGCAAGATGGCGGAACTGGCCCTGCCCGCGGGCTCGCGCCCGCGGCGCATGGCGACCGCGCCGGACGGCAGCCTGTGGGTCACCCTGTACGGCCACAACAAGCTCGTGCAGGTGGATCCGGACGCCCGCCGCGTGGCGCGTGAAGTGGCCTTGCCCGCCGGTCCGGGGGGGCGGTGCCTATGCGGTCACCGTGGACGGCGCCGGCATCGTGTGGGCCAACGAAATCCGCAGCGACACCGTGGTGCGCCTGGACCCCCGTAGCAATGAGCAGTGGGTGGTGAAGCTGCCTACGCAGGGGGCGGGCATCCGCAAGATGATCGTCGATGCCCAGGGCCAGCTCTGGTACATGGGCAGCCAGAACGGGCGCCTGGGCCGGGTGCGCTAGACCATGCTCGCAGATCGGGAGCTGCAATGACCAAACTGAGCGATTACGTCGAGATAGCCGCAATGGAATATTTGCTGGAGACCGGCAAGGACGAACTTGATGCGCACTGGATTGCCGAGTTCTTTCAGGACAGCGTGCAGGACGATTATCCGCGGCAGGATCTGATCGCTTTTAGCGACATGGTGCAAAAAGAGCTGACCAAGCAATCCGAGCGGGCCGGCAAACAAACGCGCTTCCAGCTGGACAAGATCGTCCACTTCGTCAGGCGTCTGCGCAAACCGTAGCAACCCGCGTCGTCGATCACCTCAGGCGGCCCACCGTATCTGCGGGGAAATGGCTTTTTATGAAGGATGTCTTATGCGATGGGCGGTTTTAACTTCCCATACGAGGATGCCGAGCAGGAGAACCATGAGCCCGATGAGCAAGCCGACATTTTCAAGAAAGAACGACTCGCCGATAAAAACGAGGAGAAAGGCAAACGGGATTTCTACCAGCGCCAAAGCCAGAAAGAATGACCAAAACGGATAGCGCACCGCCCCCAAGGCATACCCGGTGATCTCGGCTGGAAGCGAGCTGACAACGATAAGCACGAACGAAAAGGGGAGTTTTCCCGACAGGAAGGTGGAATTCTGGATGTGTTGCTCGTTCAACTTCTTTTCGACAAACGCACGATCGCGAAAAAATCTGCCGATGGCATAAGTCGCTATCCATCCACACAACCAGCCCGCCGAGAGAAGCAAAAAGGTCGGCCACTTCCCCCAGGCCAGAACAGCCGAAGGGACCAGCAGCACGCTGGAAAGGAAGAGAAACAAGACTGATGAGGCCGATGCAAAAAAGAAAACGATGGCGCCCCAAACAGGCGCTTCTCGTATCGTCTCGCCCATCCACACAACCACGGCCAAAAGTTCAATACGCAAGCCATAGGTAAGCAAGGCGAACGACGCAATAAACAAAAACAAAAGCGCAAACAAGCGAAAAGTTTTCGTGCCGCCGGGGGCGAGTTTCATTCTGTTTTTCAGGAAATCTGAATCAGATCCCCGTCCTGATCGAATGCCAAATATTTGGAGATCGCGCCATTCTGTATGGAATGGATCATCGTTTTTAAGGGCTCCTGCGCCGCTTCGGTACTCGGCATCACACCCGCATGCCCTGGCAGGCTGGCGACGAACACGATTTTCCAATCCGGCCCCATCTGGCGTGACTCCTTGACCAGATCGGAAAAATCACCCAGCTCATCCAAGGCTTTGTCGACACACATCTGGGGGGTTAATACGCCGCCCGTCCCGGCTTCAAAATCTCGATTCTGGGCTTCGGTATAGCCTTCAGGCAGTTCGGATTTTGTGAAAACGAAAAGAAGCCGTTGCGGTTCTGCTTGCTGCTTGGCGGCCTTTAGCAGATCTGCGTAATTTGAGATGTTCATGCGGCTTTACCTTGTTTTGTAAAAGATGGAAAATCCACGGGCTTTCTTAAAGTATCACTAACCCGCGGTGCCGCAGTCAATCGCTGATTTCGCGCACCAACAAGCATCAGAAGGCGCAGTCCCTCCCGCATCGCACCCGCGCATGGAAAATGGGGTTCGGCACGATATTAGAAAAAATAATCGTGTCCGACCCCATTTATTGCTGTTGAAGTGATGATGCGCTTGCGCAGGGCTTGCAAGCACTGGATTTGGGTATTTTTTTGTCGAATTATTGGAGACCTCCTTCATGGAATCAAGAACGTCCGCATCAATTACATTGGGTAAATTTGAGCAGCGGGAACAGAAGCGACGTTCACTTTTTTCGCACACCTGGAAAGAGTTTATTCCCAAGGTTTTTGAAGATGTCCCCAAGTACTATCGTTCGGGGAATATTGTGGCGAGCCTGGGTTTGTGGGAAGTGTGGGTGTGGCAATTCATCCGCACGATAGAACTGCGCCCGGGCTACCAGGCCCTGGACGTGTGCGCTGGCACCAATGACGTGGGCATCAGGCTGCTGCAAAAGCAAGCCGACATTTCCGTGTCCGCGATTGATCGCAGCAAGGAAATGCAGGAAGAAGGGCAACACCGCGCCGCAAAATACCACGTCAAGATCAAGAGCTTCGTGCAGGACGTCCATTCGCTCCCGTTCCCCGACAATTCCTTTGATGTGATCACGCTACAGGCCGCTTCGCGCCATCTGCAACTGGACAAGGTCCTGCCCGAAATCCTGCGTGTTCTGAAACCGGGCGGCCATTTCTATCACTGCGACATGCTCAAACCGAGCACGCCCGTTGTCGAGTGGTTTTACCTTCGTTTCCTGCGTATGTCGGTTGCCTGGACGGCATTGGTCTTTAGATCGACCGAGGCCTCGCGCAACTGTGGCGAGTATTTCAAGGATGCCATCGAGAATTTTTATACGCCGGATGAATTGTCCGAGGTGTTTCGGCTGGTCGGCTTTGCCAAGGTGACCTGCAGGACGAGCATCTGGGGCGGGATGGTCGGGTTTCACGATTCGCAAAAGGCCGAGTAATTACGAAAGCGGGTTGTCAACGATTCCCCCCCGGGGGAGACGCCACCCCCATCGCCTTATTCGTCGCGTTCGAACTTCTCGATGCGCTCGGTTTCCGCCACCGCATCCGCCACCCAGGCCTGCAGCGCGGGCAGCGCCAGCATCGCCTCGGCATAGTCCCGCGCCGCGCCCATAAGCGCCACGCCATAGGTCTGAAAGCGCAGCACCACCGGCGCGTACATCGCATCGGCAATGCCGAAGCGCCCGAACAGAAAATCGCCACCCTGACCAAAGCGGGCGCGGCAATCGGTCCAGATCGCCAGGATGCGTTCGATATCCGCAAGGCATTCCGGCGTGCGCCCCTGGCCCGGATAGCGGGCGCGAATGTTCATCGACATGTGCTCGCGCAGCGCGCCGAAGCCCGCATGCATCTCCGCGCTCACCGAGCGGGCCACCGCCCGCGCAGCGGCATCGGCCGGCCACAACCAATGTTCAGGAAAACGCTCGTGCAGGGTTTCGCAGATTGCCAGCGAATCCCACACCCGGATGTCGCCATCATGCAGCGCCGGCACCTTGCCCGAAGGCGACCACACCGCCAGTGCCGCGGCCGACTCGGGCCGGTACAGCGGAATGCGCACCTCCTCGAAGGGAATGCCCGCCTGGCGCAGCATCAGCCAGGGTCGCAGCGACCAGGACGAGTAGTTCTTGTTACCGATGACGAGAATGAGGGTGAGGGGAGTCATGGGGGTAGGGGCTCATAGGATCATTGAGGGTTGGCACTGTACTCATTGAATGAGGCGATGAAATAGGGTTAGACACTGAGGTTTCCCCACGAATCAAGCCGTCATCGCTCGGTTGATTGCGGCGCTGGCCTGACTTCGTAGCACATGTCGGTACGGCCACGGAGCTTTGAGTTTTCGCAGTAGCGCTGGGGAGTCGATCACTCGCTTTGCCAGCAT